>CALGRR010000023.1 GCA_937880805.1 uncultured Clostridia bacterium | reverse complement strand
TTTTGACGGGGGCAAGGTGCTATTTTATTTCACGGCAGACGGCAGAGTTGATTTCCGTGACCTTGTCAAAGACCTTGCATCTGTTTTCAAAACCCGCATTGAGCTTCGCCAGATAGGTGTCAGAGATGAAGCAAAAATGCTTGGCGGTCTGGGCATCTGCGGCAGACCCTTCTGCTGCAACGGCTTTCTCGGCGAATTCCAGCCCGTTTCAATCAAAATGGCAAAGGAGCAGGGTCTTTCGCTTAATCCCACCAAAATCAGCGGTGCCTGCGGCAGACTTATGTGCTGCCTCAAATATGAGCAGCCCGCATATGAGCATCTTCTCAGAATCACGCCGAAGCCCGGTGCAATAATCGAAACAAACGAGGGTGCAGGCACGGTTGTTGATTTCAGCTTGCTCACAGGTATGCTCAAAGTTCAGCTTCATAACAACCCCGATGCTCCCCCGAAGGCATTCCACAGAAAAGATGTAAAAATTGTCAAAGACTCGAGAATCAAGGTAGATAAGGCAGAAATTGAGGCTCTTAAAGATATTGAAGGATAATTTTCTTTAAACCACTTGAAATTTTAAAATTATGTGCTACAATGAGCATATACTCAAATAAGGAGGAGAAACATAATGGCTTATACAATCAATGACGATTGCATCTCCTGCGGTGCTTGTGCTGCAGATTGCCCCGTTGAGGCAATTTCAGAGGGCGACGGCAAGTATGTAATTGACGCAGACCTTTGCATCGATTGCGGTGCTTGTGCTGATTCATGCCCCGTTTCAGCTCCCCAGCAGGCATAATCAATCATAAGGCTTCAGCGGTCTTCTCTTCGGGGAAGACCGCTTTGTCTTTAAAAACAGAGGTTAATATGAAAAATATAATTCTTATAGGTATGCCCGGTGCAGGCAAAAGCACCATCGGGGTTTTGCTCGCAAAAACACTGATAATGTCCTTCACCGATACCGACCTGCTCATTCAGAAAAAGTATTCTTCCTCTCTTTGCGAAATAATAAAAGGCTGCGGTATTGATGAATTTCTTCGCATTGAAAACGAGGTTATCTGCGAAGAGGAATTCTCAAACTGCATTGTTGCAACGGGCGGAAGTGCCGTTTACGGCAAAGAAGCTATGGAAAAGCTCAAAGAAAACGGAATAACGGTTTATCTTAAGCTTTTACCCGATGAGCTTGAAAAAAGAATAAATAATATCCACACCCGGGGAATTGCTATGAAAGGCGGCACAACGCTTGCCGAGCTTTATGAAGAGCGTGCTCCCCTTTATGAAAAATATGCGGATATTACAATCAACTGCTCATCACTCACCCCCGAGCAATGCGTTGATACAATTACAGAAAAGATTAAAGGGATGCGGTAACGAACACGCCCCATAATGATGTTTTTGTGTGTGATACGGTGTAACCCCAAAATGGAGTTACACCGTATCACTTTTGGCTAAAAAAAGAAATATTTCTGTGATTCTTTTCTTGATTGCTACATTATTCTGTCAATATAACTCAATTCTATTTTTGCGAGAGTGACTTTTTCCAAAACGTATTATATAATTAAAGCTGTAAAAGGAGTTGAAACTATGAATACTTATGAATTCGGAAAATTTCTTGCTCAATTAAGAAAAGAAAAAGGACTGACTCAATTACAACTGGCTAAACAGCTTAATGTTACCGATAAAGCAATCAGTCGTTGGGAAACAGGGAAAAACTATCCTGACATAGAAATATTTGAAGAATTATCAAATATATTAGATGTTTCAATCAGTGAATTGTTAGAGGGAAAAAGAATTGAAAAGGAAAATCTTTTTATTATAAGTGAGGAACATATAGTTAAGCAAATCAAAAAAAACAAAAAAAACAAAAAAATATATAGAATAATAATTTCTGTCGTTATAGTTTTTTCAATCATTTTTGGCTATTTTGCTATGAAAACTAACGGAGTTTTTGACGGTGTAATCTACAACCAAATTCCCTGCTACAGCAATGATATATTAACCATTATGAATAATATAGACGGATATATTTCCCAAAGGCCTAAATCAAGCGGTGAATTTATAATAGACTGGGGAGATATTTTCATCGAACACGACAAAACCACAAATGATATTTTATATTTATCAGGCACGTGTGAAAACGGCAGAGCTTTTTATATTAACACAATGTATGATGAAATAACCCCCGTCAACAGCAGCTGCTTTATCGGAGAATTCCGTAAAAACCAAGAATGCACAGACGGTATTCCTTTTAACGATTTGAAACAAATAGTTTCTCAATTAGATTTATCTTCATTACCCAATCACGAAAAATACGGATTAAGCATAGAGGGTATTTATACATATAACAAACACAATTTAAATTCTAACGATTATCAAAAAAACATTTTAAAATATATTTTTTCAAATTCTGTATTGCAAAGATACACAGATAATTACCTCTCGGGCAAATACCTTTTAATAACAATAAGCGGCTTCGATAACGGCAGCGGTCAAAACATAGCTTATATATTTTATGAAAAATAATTTCACAAAAAAAGAGAGAAGCCGAAACTTCTCTCTAATTTTTTGCATCAATATCTATAATCTCTTCTTTAAGCTTTGAGAAAATCAGGTGCTGGCTGTGATATAAGCTCGTATAGCCCGAAAGCACAAAGCTTACCGCTGCCGCAACGGCATAGAAAGCCATTCCCTCTGCGCCAAACAATTCAACGCAGATAAAGAAGGTTGCAAGCGGGCAGTTTGTTACGCCGCAAAGCATAGCCGCAATGCCCGTTGCCGCACCGAAAGCGGGATTAAGCCCTGCCAAAGGTCCGAGCGTGCCGCCAAGGGTTGCACCTATAAACAGGGTAGGAACAATCTCTCCGCCCTTGAAGCCCGCACTAACGGTTATAACAGTAAAAACAATTTTAAGCAGAAACGCTTCGGGTCTGACAACGCCTTGCTCAAAAATTCTTTCAATAACTTCAATTCCGCCGCCGTTGTAATCCCTTGTTCCGACAATGAGCGTGAGCAAAACAACAGCTGCACCGCCGATAAAAATTCTCACGAACGGATTCTTAATATATCTGTTTAAAAACTTCTCGCCCCAATGCATTGACTTACAGAAAACTATGCTTACCGCAGCCGCAGCAACCGCAACTGCCATCACTCTCCATAAAGAGTCAAAGCCCGCTTCAGGGATAGAGCTGATATGAAATCTTTCGGGTATAACCCCGAGTCTGCCTGCAATGATAAAAGCTGTTACGCTCGAAATAATTGACGGAAAGATTGCCGCCGAGCAAATCTGACCAACGCTCACAACCTCAACAGCAAACACACACGCACCAATCGGAGTGCCGAACACTGCCGAAAAAACAGCACCCATTCCGCATAATGTCAGTATATGCCTTGATTTATCGTCAAGCCTGAATATTTTTGCAAGCAAAGCTGAAACACTGCCGCCAAGCTGCAATGCCGCACCCTCTCTGCCCGCAGAACCGCCAAGCAGATGGGTTATAACCGAGCCGATAAATACTGCAGGTGCAAGCAGAAATGAAAGCGGTTTTTCGCTCCGAACGCTCTCAAACACCTGATTTGTTCCTCTGCCCTCAACCCCGCAAAGCTTATACACCGCAACCGACAGCAAGCCGCCAACGGGCAAAAGATAAATGAGCCATTCATTCTCAGCCCGCAGTGCAGTTACAAAAGAAACCGATTTTGAAAAAGCGGCACCCAAAGCCCCGCACAGCAAGCCAACCGCAATTCCCGCAACAAGCCAGAACACAAACGCACCGCCGAAAGCTTTTACCTTTTCAGTATTGTTTTTTATATAATATTTTATCTGCATATTCTTAATCCCTGATAAATATTTTATTGAAAAAAGCATCGACAACTTGTCGATGCTTTTCCTGGTGGAAGAGGGTGGATTCGAACCACCGAAGTCGAAGACGGCAGATTTACAGTCTGCTCCCTTTGGCCGCTCGGGAACTCTTCCATATTTAATTGGAGCTGGTGGACGGACTCGAACCCCCGACCTGCTGATTACAAATCAGCTGCTCTACCAACTGAGCTACACCAGCATATGTTCCGTAGAACGCTCGATTAATATATCATAATTTTTTGTGTTAGTCAAGTGCTTTTTGAAAAAATTTTTATATTTTTTGATTTTCTTTGTTTTTTGACTTAAAAATTCCATTGTTATCAATTAGCGGAAATTCTTGACTATTTATATACTAATATGGTATTATTATTTCATTATTGGTATAGGAGTGATATTCTTGGATTTCAAAGAAAACACCTTTATGTATGCAATCGCTCTGGGCGTTGTTGCATTCGTAACACTTCAGTCCGTTTTCTTTATCGTGAAGTCGTGGAAGCACGCAAAAGAGCTCGGAATTGAAAAAGAAACACTTAAAAGCACCGTTGTTTCAAGCATCCTTTTCACCGTTGCACCCGCTGTTTCAATTCTTGCAACAGTTATTGTGCTTGCAAACGCACTCGGCATTGTTCTTCCCTGGATAAGACTTACCGTTATAGGCAACCTTGCTTATGAAACAACAGCAGCTCAGACTGCAGTTGAAGCAATGGGCGGCACTCTCGCAAACTCCATTGCAGATAAGCAGCAGTTTTCAACCGTTGCATGGGCAATGACAATAGGCAGCATCGCTCCCCTTATTATGCTTCCCTTTGTTTGCAAAAAGCTCCAGAAAAAAATCGGCAACGCCGTTAACAAGAGCGAAAAATCCGCAAAGCTCGGCGATGCAATCTCGGCCGCAGCATTCATCGGCATTATCTCTGCTTTCATTGCAAGAGCAATCGCAGGCACAACATCAGACGGCACGGGCAACGCAGGCTTTATGAGCATCAGCGTTCTTGTTGTTTCGATAATAGCTATGGTTATTCTTGAAACTCTTTGCAAAAAGTTCAAGCTCGAAAAGCTTAGCTCATTCACAATGCCCATTGCAATGTTTATCGGTATGGGTGCGGCAATGCTGTTTGAAACCGTGCTTCCCGAAAGCATCACAAGCTTTATCTGGAGATAAAAGAAAGGAGATAATGAATTATGCAGAAGAATTATTTTGACAGAGTTCACAGATGGGGTATCATGTGGAACTTCGGCGCATTGCTCATGCTCCTTGCTATCCCCGTTGCAATTTCGGTTTATTATAACTCATGGCCTGAGCTCAGCGTTCTCTGGTCGGTTCTCAGCAAGCTTATGCTTCTCTATTGGGTAACCGCTGTTATAGAGGTTATAACCTATGTTCCTATGCTTGGTGCAGGCGGAACATACCTGAGCTTTGTTACGGGCAACATCACAAACCTCAAGCTTCCCGTTGGTCTTGCAGCAATGGAAAACGCAAAGGTTCGTGCAAACACAGAAGAGGGCGAAGTTATTTCAACAATCGCTATCGGCGTTTCATCAATCACAACCACCCTTATCATTGCAGTAGGCGTGCTTGCATTCTCACCCGTTCTTCCCCTTATCACAGCAGAAGGCTCGGCATTCAAGCCCGCTTTTGACTGGGTTCTTCCCGCACTCTTCGGTGCACTCGGTGCAAGCTACTTTGCAAAGCATTGGAAGCTCGTTCCCCTGCCCGTTATCGTAGGTGTTATAATTCTTATTTTTGCTCCCACTCTCGGCGTTGGAACACTTATGTTTGCAACAATCGTTGCCGCAGTTCTCGGTGCATTCGTGTTATATAAGAAAAACTGGTTATAATAAAAGCAGTATTTTGTAATTTGTTGTGCAAATTCACACTTGATATTAGCAGTAATTTGGTTTAATATATTACAGGTATCTATATCAACCTTTTTGAAAGGAGAAATACATTATGATTAACTATTCCCGCGAAGTACAGGAAATGTGCTGCGTAGCTAAGGGACCCAACCACGGACCCGCACCCATCCCCGAAGAGGGCAAGTGGGTTAAGGCATACGAAATTAAGGATATTTCCGCTTTCACACACGGTGTTGGCTGGTGTGCTCCCCAGCAGGGTGCTTGCAAGCTTTCACTCAACGTTAAAGAAGGTATCATCGAAGAAGCTCTTGTTGAAACAATCGGCTGCTCAGGTATGACTCATTCAGCTGCTATGGCTGCTGAAATCCTTCCCGGCAAAACAATTCTTGAGGCTCTCAACACAGACCTTGTTTGCGATGCTATCAACACCGCTATGCGTGAACTCTTCCTTCAGATTGTTTACGGCCGTTCACAGTCCGCTTTCTCGGATGACGGTCTTTCAGTTGGTGCAGGCCTTGAGGACCTTGGTAAGGGTCTTCGCTCACAGGTTGGCACAATGTACGGCACAAAGGTTAAGGGCGTTCGTTATCTTGAAATGGCTGAAGGCTATGTTACAAGACTTGCTCTTGATGCAGACGATCAGGTTATCGGCTATGAGTTCGTTTCACTCGGCAAGATGACCGATTTCATCAAGAAGGGCGACACACCCAACGATGCATACAATAAGGCAATGGGCACTTACGGCAGATTTGCAGATGCTGCTAAGTACATCGACCCCAGAAAAGAATAATAGGTAAGAGGAGGTAAATTACAATGGCATTATTTGAAAGCTATGAAAGACGCGTTGATAAAATCAATGCTGTTCTTGCAGAATATGGCATTTCTTCAATCGAAGAATGTAAGGAAATCACTCTTGCTAAGGGTGTTGACTGCGATAAAATCGTTAGAGAAACTCAGCCCATCTGCTTTGAAAACGCTGTTTGGGCTTACACAGTAGGCTGTGCTATTGCTATCAAGAAGGGCTGCGTTAAGGCTGCTGATGCTGCTGCCGCTATCGGTATCGGTCTTCAGGCATTCTGCATCCCCGGTTCAGTTGCTGATAACAGACAGGTTGGTCTTGGCCACGGTAACCTCGGCAAGATGCTTCTTTCAGACGAAACAGAGTGCTTCTGCTTCCTTGCAGGTCACGAATCATTTGCTGCTGCTGAAGGCGCTATCAAAATCGCTCTCAATGCTAACAAGGTTCGTTCAAAGCCTCTCCGTGTTATCCTCAACGGTCTCGGCAAGGATGCCGCTATGATTATTTCAAGAATCAACGGCTTCACATATTGCAAGACAGAGTTTGACCCCTATTCAGAAACCGTTAAGGTTGTTGAAGAAAAGGCATACTCAAACGGCCCCAGAGCAGACGTTAAGTGCTACGGTGCAGATAACGTTCCGGAAGGCGTTGCTATTATGAAGCTTGAAAACGTTGGCGTTTCCATCACAGGTAACTCAACCAACCCCACAAGATTCCAGCATCCCGTTGCAGGCACATACAAGAAATGGTGCAACGAAAACGGTGTTAACTACTTCTCAGTTGCATCGGGCGGCGGCACAGGCCGTACTCTTCATCCCGATAATATGGCTGCAGGCCCCGCTTCATACGGTATGACAGATACAATGGGCCGTATGCATTCAGACGCACAGTTTGCAGGTTCATCATCAGTTCCCGCACACGTTGAAATGATGGGTCTTATCGGTATGGGTAACAACCCCATGGTTGGCGCTACCGTTGCTTGCGCAGTTGCTGTTGAAGAAGCAGCAAAGTAATTTTATCTAATCAATAAGTCCCTGTTCTTTTTGAGAGCAGGGATTTTTATTATTGACAAGTATTATGAAATATTGATATAATCAACATGAAGAAAGGGGCGTGTTTTTATGCTTGAATTTGAAATTTTTGGCAAAACAGTTACTTTTGTTTATTCTTTTTTTGAAACAGGTTTGGAACCAATGATTACTATTAAGGCTTTTTGGGAAGCAATAACGAATTTACTGGGCAGTTTTTTTGGATAACAAGGTAACAACCCCATGGTTGGTGCTACCGTTGCTTGCGCAGTTGCAGTTGAAGAAGCAGCGAAGTAATTAAATATCTTCAATAATTAAAGCCTTGTTCTCGATTGAGAACAAGGCTTTTTGTTATGCTGTTACTCAGCCCCAATTAAACGGGCGGAGCATAAAATCAACTTCACTTTTATCTTGCGGAATAAGACCGAAGGAAGAAACACGGTCAATGCCGTGAGCCTTAAGCTCATCATAAAGCTCCTCGTTTGCTTTGAGTCTGCCGGGATTGAGGAAGGAATATTTGCCGATATACTGATTGGCTTTGAAATATTCCCAGCTCAGGCTTGCAACCTCAACATTAAACCTCTGTTCATCGGTTATATCGGCATTCAGAGCCTTATCCCAGAGGCGGTTGAGTCTGTTTACCATATAGAAGGGATAGAAGCCCGACTGATAGTGCCAGTCAAAATCAAAGGCGTGGGCTGTGGCTTTAATCTGTGCGGTCTGAATATCAAGGATTTTTCTGATATACGGTGCGGCTGCCTCGCCGTAATAAGCGTTGATGAAATCCGTCATATGATATTCAACATCGCAGTTAACATCCCATTGAAGCTTGCAGAGAAGATAGTTGCGAAGCTCATTGAAAGCGGCACTGTGACCGTCACCGCAGTTATAGATATAGCCCGTTATTCCAAGACTGTGCATATACTGCATTGTGGGCTGCATCGTTTCAAAGTTTGAGAAAAACTGCAGGCTGTTCAAAAAGTTGATTGTGTAATCGTAAATATAGGTTGTGTCGGCAATCTTCACCCAATTCGCATAATCCTGTGCAACACGGGGCTCGGGGTCGCCGTAGGTCATAAGGAAGGTTTCGTTTTCAACTCCGTCAAGTGCACCGCACTCGGTAATCGGGTGGCTTCTGCAGGCTTTGTGAACACCGCAGAGCACGGGGGCAACATTATCTCTGCAGCGAAGGCTCAGATCCGTTGGCGGTCTGTCGGTTTCGCCGTAGGCATAGAAGGTAAACATAAAATCGGGGAATTCATCATCAAGTGCATCGGCAAAAGCGTTTGTAAATATGATTGTGGGAGCAGAAATGCTGCCGTATTTTTCATAGAGTGCTTCGCAGGTTTCGCAGTGGCAATAGTTTGAATTATCCTTCTGACCGATATGAATATATTTTGCGTTCTTTTTGCAGTTCAGAATTTCGGTTCTTGCGTTTTCTATTGCAATCGGAAGCACCTCGGGATGAGAAAGGCAAACGTGGTCGGTTGTGCGTGTGCCGTCGGGATTCATTGCAAAATATTCGGGGTGCTCGGCAAAAAGAGCATCGGGCACAAGAGTATCAAGAGTTACATCCCACAAAACATAGGTTAATGCTCCGCCGTATTCGGGCACATCATAATGGAATGAAACATTCATTTTTGTTTTTGCCCTGTGGGCGTGGTTAGTTCCCATTGTGTCGTTGCGTCGAACGGCAAACGAAGGCTCAATCTTGCGGTCAATCGCCGCATCAATAACAATATCCTTGCTTTCGGGAACAACCTCAAGCTCGGGGGTGAACCAACGCACTCCGAGATATTCTTCAAGGAAGGTGTAAACGCCGTAGAGCGTTCCTCGGCTGTCGGCACCCGCAATGATAAAATAATCACCGTCTGAATAAAGCCTGAAGCCGTCTGCTTTTATCTCGGCTCGGTTAATCGCAACAATATCCTTTTCGATTTCGGTTTCACCAAGAATAATTGCTTTTTCGCCCTCTTCAAGCTCAGATTCGGTTATGCACTCAAGCTCAGCACCGCTGATTTTTTCAACATATGTCTGAAGCTCGTCTGCGGCGGTCTGAATGCATTCATCGGGATTATCCTCTGTTACGATAACAAAATCGGATTTTCCGTTTTCAACAATATACATAGGCGTTGTAATCTGCGGGGGCTGATATTCACCGCCGCCGTAGTCTATGTTGGTATTTACGGGAATAATTCCTGCACTGAAAAGCAACACCTGAATAAAAGAGATAACAGCTTTTATTATTTGCAACATCCTTTATCCTCCTCAATTCGCTTTATTGCTCATATTGAAAACAAGCTCGCCGCCGTTAACAAGCTGCGAATGGGTTACATAGCAGCCCTCAAGCTCTTCGCCGTTGAGAGTCACGCTGCTCACATAAATATTTTTATCACTTTGGTTATTTGCGGTTATTTTAAGGGTTTTGCCGTTTGAAAGAGAAACCTCGGCAGAGTCAATGTTGGGAGAACCAATCCAATATTTATCCGTGCCTGCAAGGGGATAAAATCCGAGTGACGAGAAAACATACCAGGCACTTATTGTGCCGCCGTCATCATTGCCGTCAAGACCGTTTATATCGGTGCTGAAACGGTTTTTGAGAGTCCAGCGAACCCATTTCTGCGTAAGGTCGGGTCTGCCCGCATTGCTGAAAAGATAGGGAGTGTGAATATCGTGCTGATTACCAATCCAGAAGCCGCTTCCGGGGTCAACTGCGGCTCTTGAAAGAGATGCATCCTTCATAAACGCTTCAAGCTCTTTTACAAAATATTCTTCCGAGCCGAAAAGCTCAATCATACCTTCAATATCGTGGGTTGCACTCCAGCGCCACTGCCTTGCACTGCCCTCGCAGTAGCAATCGGCAAACTTTTTAATCATAACAGCATCATAGAATGAGGTTATATACGGGCTGAAATTCCAGACAAAGCTTCCGTCGGAATTTCTTGCCTGGAAATATTTTGTTTCGGGGTTGAAAACATTTTTATAATACATTGATTTATCAGCGTATTTTTCGGCATCCTCATCCTTGCCGAGTGCCTTTGCAAGAGCCGAAATCGCAGCATCCTGCCAGGAATATTCAAGAGTTTTGCTCACCGATTCGTCACCCGGTGCAATATCCTGCGGAACATAGCCGTATTCGTTATATAAATCAACATAGGCTCTGCCGTCTTTAGGTACTTCGCCGTCAGAAGATTTTTTCATATATTCATAAGCGGTTTCAACATCAAAATCGGTTAAGCCTTTAAGATAGCTTTCGGTTATAACGATATTTGCGGGGTCGCCCTGCATAGAGCCCGTATATCCCGCACCCATAGGCCAGCGGGGAAGAGCACCGCCCGCCTTTGCCATTTCAACAAGGCTTTTAAGGCAATCGGTCTGCACATCCTCGGCAATAAGGGTATAAAGCGAATGGGTTGTGCGGCAGGTATCCCAGAGCGACATATCCGTTCTGTATGTGTAGCCCTCGGCAACGCCCACCTGCTTATCAAAGCCGAGATATTCACCGTTGGCATCGGTGAAATCCGAAGGCATTATCATAGCGTGGTAAAGTGCGGTATAGAAAACTTTTTTTATTTCATTATCTTCGGTTTCAATCTTAACGGAGGAAAGTCGCTCTTCCCAATCGGCAGCGGCATTCTTTCTTACCGCATCAAAATCGAGTCCGTCGGTTTCTGCTTTGAGATTGAGCATCGCATTCTCAACGCTCACAAAGCTTATGCCCATTTTAAGCTCAACGCTTTCATTTTTGAGTGAGCCGAAATTGAGGTCTATTCCGCAATCGGCATCGCCCTCGGTTATTTCATAAGAAACAATGGGTTTATCCGCAACCGCAGCAAAATATGCGGGCAGGCCGTCAAATCTGCCTGAAAACTGACCGTCAATAATGCAGCTTCCCGAGATAACTCCCGTTTCTTCGTCGTATGTAACTTTACCGTCTTTTGATTTTTTGTTTGCCGATGCACTTGTAACATCAATATAAAGGCGGGCATCATCGGAATCATTGAAGGTGTAGCGGTGAACGCCCGTGTGTTCGTCTGCGGTAAGCTCCGCAAGGCAGCCCGCAGTTGGCAGGTAAACCGCATAATAGCCGGGTGAAGCGGTTTCTTTTGAATGTGAATAAGGCATAACCGCAGGCTCATTATCGCCAACGGCGGGAGTTACTCTGAAGCAGCCGTAATCCTCCGCACCCGTACCCGAAAGCCTTGAATGGCTGAAGCCTTTGATGTGGCCCTGCTCATAATAATAGCCCGATGTGTTCATTTTTATAAGATAAGCACCGCCAACGAAGCAGGTGTCGGGTCCGAGTCTGACAAGACCGAAGGGCACCGTTGCCGCAGGGCTTACCATTGCACAGGTCCAGGGAATTCCGCCCGTGCCTATGAACGGGTCAACATACTGACCGTATTCCCCCGCAGTAACCTCGGGCATTTCCGTTCTATTGAAGCTGACCCCGCCGAGCATTCCCGTAAACATAGTTTCAAATGCAACAAAAACTGCAACGAACGCTCTGATGATAGTCCACATAAAACCGCCTCCTTAATATAATTTAAATATAGATTACATATAACAAAAAGTCAATAAACTTTTCTTTATCGGTTATTGTTTTTTTATGCAACAATATGTTAGAATAAAATAAATAAGGAGTGATTTTTGTGAAAAAATGGAATTTATATACATCGAACGAGCTCAAGCCGCTCGGATGGCTCAGACGTCAGCTTGAAATTCAGGCGGATGGTTTAAGCGGAAACCTTGATAAAATCTGGCCCGACATAAGAAACAGCTCCTGGATAGGCGGCGATAAAGAGGGCTGGGAAAGAGTTCCCTATTGGCTTGACGGATTTATTCCGCTTGCATATCTTCTTGAAAACAAAGATATGATTGGCAGAGCCAAAAAGTATATTGATGCCATTCTTTCGTTTCAGAAGCCCGACGGCTGGATTTGCCCCTGCAAGGATGACGAAAGAAAAACCTATGATACCTGGGCAGTTCAGCTTATAACAAAAACTCTCACGGTTTATTATGAATGCTCGGGGGATGAAAGAATTCCCGAGGTTATTTACCGTGTTCTTAAAAACTATTATGACCTGCTCAAAGGCGGAGAAATCAGGCTTTTTGACTGGGGCAAGGCAAGATGGTTTGAATGCTTTATTGCAATCAATTTCACATATGCACGGTTTAAAGAGGATTGGCTCGTTGAGCTTGCAAAAATCCTTGAAGAGCAGGGTATGAATTACAACGAGGCAACTCCCCTTTGGGAAAGACCTCTTAACCGCTGGAGATTTGATACACATATAGTGAATATGAGTATGATGCTCAAAAGCGAGGCTGTTTCCTGCGATATTCTCAACAAAGAATATACCGATAACGCAGAGTATCTTCACTCAATTCTTGAAAAATATAACGGCACTCCCGTTGGACTTTTCACGGGTGATGAATGCCTTTCCGGCTTAAGCCCCATTCAGGGCACGGAGCTTTGTTCGGTTGCCGAGCAGATGTTTTCCTATGAAATTCTTTATGCTCACACGGGCAACAAAAAATGGGCTGAACGCCTTGAAATGCTCGCATTCAACGCTCTGCCCGCAACAATAAGCGACGATATGTGGACTCATCAGTATGACCAGATGAGCAATCAGATTGCCTGCATAAAATTCCCGGGCAAGCCGATTTTCAGAACCAACTGGACCGAATCCCACCTTTTCGGTCTTGAGCCGAATTTCGGCTGCTGCACGGCAAACTTCAATCAGGCGTGGCCGAAATTTGCTCTTTCGGCATTTATGCACAGCGGCGATACGGTTATAAACGCCGTGCTCGTGCCTTCCGTTCTTGACGATAACGGAGTTTACATAAAACTTGAAACAAATTATCCCTTTGAAAACAGCTTTAAATATACCGTTGAAACAGAAAAGAGTTTTAATTTTAAAATCCGAATTCCTTCGTTCGCAAAAAATCTTTCGGTAAACGGAGAAAAATTCTCTGCCGATGAGATTTCATTCGATTTCGTTGCAGGTGAAAAAGCAGAAATCAACATAAGCTTTGAAGCCGAGGCATATTTTGATAAAAGACCCTATGATCTGAACACGGTAAAATGCGGCTCACTTGTTTTCTCTGTTCCCGTAAAATATAAAGCTGAAATGTATGAATATGAAAAAGACGGAGTTGAACGCAAGTTCCCCTATTGCGATTATGAATACATTCCCCTCTCGGATTGGAATTATGCTTACTGCGGCACTTCGCTCGAATTGCAGAGAAAACAAATAAGCGATATTCCTTTCTCATCGCATAATCCGCCCATAACAATAAAAACAACAGTTAAAAAAATAAACTGGGGGCTTGAAGACGGCTATGATGCCGTTTGTGCAAAGCTTCCCGAATCAAGAAAAGCAATAAGCGAAGAGGAAGAAATCACGCTTTATCCCTACGGCTGTGCAAAGCTGAGAATGACTGAGCTGCCTTTTGCATAAGGAGGTAATGTTAATGAACATAAAATCAAAGCTTTCATCTGAATGGATTTACCGCTTCTATAATGAGCTTGAAAAATACGGCATCGAAAATCACGGATTGCTCATAATGCAGAACGGTGAAACCGTTTTTGAAGAGTATCTTTATCCCTATTCCGCAGATATGCCGCACACTCTTTTTTCGGTTACAAAATCGGTTGTTTCAACCGCGGTTGGCTTTGCAATAAGCGAGGGTTTGTTTTCGCTTGACTCAAAAATTCTGCCCTTCTTTCCCGAATACAAGGCCTGCAAAAGCGATGAATGGGAAAATATAACAGTCCGTTCGCTTCTCACAATGCAGAGCAACAAAAAATTCAGCTTCACCCAGGATATGACGGGTAACTACGATAGAATATTTATGAAAGCCGCATTCCGCAAAAAAGACAGAGGCTTTTTATACAGCAACAACGATGTTCACGTTATCGCCTCTCTGATACAAAGGCTTTCGGGAATGAGCCTTGTTGATTATCTCACTCCCCGCCTTTTTGAGCCTCTCGGAATTGAAATTCCTTTCTGGGAAACCGATGTTAACGGCGAATGCGTTGGCGGCACGGGATGCCACCTGAAGCTTCGTGACCTTGCAAAAATCTGCCAATGCTATGCCGACGGCGGAAAATACAACGGCGTTCAGGTTATACCCGAAGAATGGACAAAAGAGGCAACCAAAAAGCACGTTAACCTTGAATGCAGAGAAAACGAAGACGGCTACGGCTTTTATTTCTGGATTGATAACGGAACATATTCAATGAACGGTATGTTTGGTCAGATAGTTATATATTATCCGCAGTATAATGCGATTATAGCAACAACAAACTGCGTTATTGAAGATGAGCTTTTATACAGAATAATCCGCAGCGTTTTAACCAGGGCTTTTGAAAACAGCTCAAGTGATGAGTGGGATAAAAAGCTTGCCGATTATCTCAAAGCCCGCAACAAAAAGCCCGTTGCCTGCACGGAAAAGCTGAAAATTCCCGAAAACAAAACTTATTACATAACACCCCTCTCGGATCTTCTTGCGGGCTTTTTGTTCCCCGCAAGCCTTCTGCCCCGTTCGCTCAGTTCAAGTCTGGCTCGCAGACCGCAAAAGAATCTTAATAAAATATCATTTTCTCTTTCAGAAAAAGTGCTCACGATAAAATGGTTTGAAGAGAGCGATGAAGTAATAATAAACTGCGGGCTTGACGGAAACCCCCGCTTTTCCGAATGCAGAATAAAAGGCTATTCCTATAAAATATGGGCATATGCATATATGAAAAACGGCGTTCTCAATGCTGTTATCAAGCCCATAAATACTCTTGCAACGCAGTATGTTACCTTTGATTTCTTCGGTGACACTTTAAAAATGCAGATGATTGGCACACCGGGCTTCCCCGCATTCATACATAAAAATGTTAATCAGAGCTCATTTATTGCAAACAGCGGTATTTTCAAGCCAATTATTATACACGCAGTTAAAAATATTCTTAAAACAACGGAAATGCCTATGAAATTCAAAGCCAGATAACAAATGCCCTGCTTCTTTGAAGCAGGGCTTTTATCTTTTTATTAATATTTTCTGCTGAGCAGGCTCTCTGCCTCCTCACGGGTAATCTTGCCCGTGTTGCAGTCGGTCATAATCTGAACATCCTTATCGTTGAGCTTATAGAATTTCCAGATAAGATATGCAATAAAGCATCCGATTGCGGGAATCATAACATAGCTGAACCAGAGCACATCGAGTGCGTGCTGACTCTGCTGAATTCCAAGCTCCTGAAGCTCTTCAAAGCTCTGAACTTCAACGGTTATCCAGCCCGTTGATTTAAGGCCGAGAATGAACATACCCATTGCACCAGAAATTGCGGCGGTAAGCTTAACCATAAAGGTCTGAATTGCAAAGGTTATGCCCTTTGCCTCGATTCCTGATTTATATTTGCCATATTCGGCACAGTCGGGTGTGAAAATAAACATAATAACGCCGATGATTGCAAGGGGCACTGAACGGATAACATAAAGCACAATATGAAGAATGAGATTATCATATCCGACAATCCACATTATAACACTGAGCACAACCATAAGCACACAGCAGATTTTATAAAGCTTCATCTTATCAATCTTTTTGAGCATTGAGGGCACAAGAAGCGAGAATATAAGCGAGGGCACCGTGCCGCAGGCACCCACAACAAGTGAGAAGAGCGTATCGTTGAAAAGATAATATGAAACAAAAAGATTCAATGCGCCGCTGATATTTGCGGCAGAATAGAATAAATAACCGAAATAATAGATAAGCAGGTATTTGTTTTTGAAAAGATAGCTGAACATTCTGCGAAGAGTGAAGCTTTCCTCTTCTTCGGGCACGTGGCGTTCCTGAAGCGTTTTGAGAACAGGAATCATTGTTATAAACGCAAAAACTGCAGTTGCCGCACCAACAACCGTGTAGCTTGCACCAACGTGCTCACTCACAAGCACCGTGCCTGCAAGGGTTATGAATGCAATGCCTACACCCGCCCAGATGCTCTTATATGAAAGCATAGAGCTTCTTTCTTCAAGGTTGCGGGTCATAGCGGTTATTGAGCCGTAAATCGGCACATCGCAAAGGGTATAGGCGGTATCCCATATAACATAAGCCACGGCAAACCAGAGCAGCTTTGTTGTTTCACCCGTGCTTGAGGGAATGGCAAAAAGCAGCAGCGTTGCAAGCGGAGTGAGAATGGTTGAAATTTTAATCCACGGCAGATATTTTTTGCCGCTTTTGAATTTAACAGAGTCAAAAATAACGCCGAAAAGTACATCATTGACAGCATCCCACACCTTAACAGCAAGCATAACCGCCGCCGACTTTGCAGGATTTATGCCGAGAAACATAAGATATGTTGTTAAATAGTTCGCCAGAAGAAAATATATTGCATTCTGACCTGCAAAATACAGATAATAGCTTTTTCTTTCGGCAGGCTTTGTTTCCCAGCCCGCAGGCGTTGTTTTCAACTTTTCAAGAAGCTGCATAGCATCGGACTCCTTTATTTTTAATAGTATTAATTATATCCCCTTAACAAATAAAAGTCAACGCATATATACATCAAACAAAAATCCCGCAGAGCAATAAACTCTGCGGGAACAGTTTTATATAATAGCCGAAACAAACATAACCGCCAATGCAAACATACCTACATAAGGTGCAATAAGCGGGAAGAAGGGAAGCATCGTGAGCGATGAAAGGAAGCCTAAGCTAACCTTGATTGCCATTGTGCTTTCAGCCTCCGATATATTCTGCCAGCAGAAATGAATATCGGCACCTTCCATAAATATCTGGTCAAGACCTATTCTGTCTTTATCTGCTGCCTCACCGAAGCCGCATTCTTTAAGACCGTCATAAACAATCTTTGCCATTTCTTCATCCTTGAAGGTTATTCTACCGGTAAGGCGAAGCTCGTCGGCGGGCTCTTCCTGGCGAAGATGTCCGTTTTTAAAGCCCGTGCACCACCAATAATAATCATATTCTCTTGTGAATTCACGGGTCCATTCGCCGTTGAGCTCCTCGTGCCAGAGGGTCATTTCCATCTGAAGCCAGTTTTCCTCTGCAGGGCAGGCATACATTGCCCATGCACCAACACCCTCTTCGGAATGCTTTCTTGTGTAAATGCCGATTTCACCGCCATAGAAAATCATTCCGTACTGACCCTTCCACATCTGAAGCATCCAGTCTTTATCTCCGTAGGTGAAGAAAACGCGGATATAGTCATATTCAAGAAGAATATAGGGGGAAACAATATCATAAATCTTGCCGAAGCCGAAATTATACTGCCAGCATTCCTTATCATTAGTATAATAGTAGTCATCAACATAACTGTATTTATAGCTGAGAACCTGGCGGTCAACAAGGAAAGACTTGATAAAATTATCTCTTGTTACAACATTGAGTGCAAAATCGCCGACCAAAGTTGTTTCTCCCACAACAGCCTTTGCCGTGATTATTACTCTGCCAACCTTTACACCCTTTACCTTGCCGTTTGAATCAACGGTTGCAATGCTATCATCTGATGAGCTCCAGATGATTTCAGGCTGTGTTTCAACATTTGTGACCGAAGCGGTGAGCTGAACGGTTTTTCTTTCTTTAACCGAAAGGCTGTCGCTTGTGAGCACAAGGGCAGGAATTCCGTCCGAAGGCTCTTCGCCTTCAGTTGCAAATGCATTCAAGGGAGATACCGAAAAAACAGTGAGCATAACCAAAACCAATGAAAGCATTTTGAGAAACATTCTTTTTGTTTTCATAACATCCTCCTGATTTAACTTTTTTATAATTTACAGTTAAATTTTTCTTATAAAGTAAATTATAGCCATATAATCGATTATTATAACACAGATTTTTGGCTTTGTCATCTGTTTTTATTCAAACTTTTAAAAAAAACATACACATTTCAGCCCTTTTGTATTTGTTCAAATAATAACATATGATTTTTACTTTTAAAAAAAGCAAAAAATCTATTGACAGAAATCAAATGTTGTGATAACATATTAAAGCAGTTTACGGAGAGATACCGAAGTGGTTATAACGGAACGGTCTTGAAAACCGTCGTACCTTTACGGGTACCGTGGGTTCGAATCCCACTCTCTCCGCCATTTTACTTTTTATCCGCTTTTGCGGTTAAACTGAATAAAAGTGTTTCAATAACGCTACCAATGGAGAAGTACTCAAGTTGGTGACGAGGCGCCCCTGCTAAGGGCGTAGGTCGGGTAACCGGCGCGGGAGTTCGAGTCTCCCCTTCTCCGCCAGAAAAGCACCTTGTCGAAAGACAAGGTGCTTTTCAATTAAGTGTGCCTCTCGGCACGTGAAGTTTGCTTTGCAAGTGAAGTTGTCTTCCAGACAGTGAAGTGCCTGCGGGCGTTGGTGGCACACTTAACTTCACTTTGTGCGTAGCACAATACTTCACTATGCCGTAGTCATAACTTCACATCAGCATCAGCTGATGCTTCACTCAAAATCCTACGCAAAAGGATGTGGTTTATATGCCTTTCTTTTCCAAACGTAAACGCATTATAAAAAAAGCAGTTAAACTGACCGCTGCCGCAATCAAAGACAAATCTCCGCAGGTTTATATGCATTTCTTTTACGGTGCATTTGACATTGACCCCAAAAATCTTGTTGTGTGGTTCTTATTTGAAACAGATAATGAATTGACAAAGGCAAAACAATCGGGGCTCTGCGAAGAAATTAAAAATCTTACCGCTAAAAATCTTATTGCCGAAGGGTATCCTTGCGAGGCATTGAACAAAAATACCGTTTCTTTCACCTCACAGGAAGATATTGATAAAAAAGCAAACGGAAATCACCACCTTTATTTTCAATAATTCTCATTTCACTCCTCCACCACCTCAAACGGCTGTTTTTCGCCGATGTTCTCGAGGCAGGTGAAGGAGCCTTTTATTTTATATCCGTTTTCGGTTTCCTTCTCTTCAATCTCTGCCTTTTCAACCTGCTTATATCTGAATTCATTAACCGCCTTATCATAGAATTCAAGCCTTGCAAGATTACTGTTTTTTTCTTTATCAAGGGTTATTTTGCTCTCTGCAAAGGAATTCTGCGTTCTGCATATAACAGAAAACGGCAGAGTTGCTCCGTTTAAATATAAGCTTGATTTTTCTTCAAAGCCGATTATTTGCCTGCCCAAAGGAATTTTAAAAGAAAGAAATTCAAGCGAATATGATTTTTCGGTGCCGCTTAAGGTTTTAACCTGCTTCTCCGTTATGCTTTCCGCTTCAATCTGATAATCCGTTCTTGCAACAACATAGCCGTCGGCACGGCAGATGCTTGTTGACATATCAATATATTCAATAAATCCGCTTATAAGCAAATCGCCTTTGACAACACCCGTTCCGATTTTCTTTTCCTGCGTGCCCTTGAAGGGTCTGAGATACACAATCTGTCCGTCCTTTGCCGCAACAATATTTGCAGGTGCTTCGCTGTTATCAACCTTATTTTGCTCTATAACCTCTCTGACCTCAATCTGTGCGGAGCTTCCCGTGAGATTAATATTGACCCAGGATAATTCGGGCAGCTTTTTTATTGCCGCCTGCTCAACGGTCCATTCGTCTATTGAAGAAACGGGCACACCCGCCCTTACTCCGAGCCCGTCAAACACCTCTAAAATTTCTTCGGAGGGAATTTCTGTGTTTCCGATAACCTCAATTCTCCAGATTCTTGTTGAAAGAATCAAAAGCACCGACATACATATGAGCATTCCCACAATAAGACCCATTCTTCGGCTGTGTCGGTTCAGAAAAAAAGATAAGCCGTGCTTTTTAAAAATTCTGACCCTCATTCCCGATTTTTTTGCCGCTTTCCTTATCCGCTTATAGCAGGAAACATCCGTGCAGGCAGATATAACCGAATTTTCGCTTTTCAAATCCCACAAGGAAATTCTGTTTTGCCTGCACAAATTAATAAATCGCTCGGGGAAGCCTCCCCTTGCGGTGAAGGTTACATATCCGAAAATAAAACGCAAAAGGCGTAAAACCAGCATAGCAGCCCCCTAATTCCCGTAATCGATGCCCGCAATAATTCCGGTGATAACCGCCTGACCGTTCTGAAAAGAAGCTATGGATAAATCGGCTCCGCTTATTCTGACGGTAAGCTTTGCGGTGTTAAGAGAAATACTTCTGTCGCCGTATTCAAGCACGCCGAGGCAGCCTTCAACTATCGCCTCTGTGTTGCCGCTTATTTCAACGTGCGTGCCGCCGAAAAGGCTTTCTTTCTGTATTTCGTATTTTCTGTATACCGTATCAATAAAGCTTTCGCTTCTCTTTTCTCTTTTTCTCACATTAACTCCCTCCGTGATAAATTCTATGAAACAAAATCAATGCATAGAATTAAAAAATCGGAGGTGTTGAATTGAAAAAAAACAAAGCGGCTGCTGCCCTTATTTCTTTTTTTCTTATCTGTGTTCTTTTTGCTTTCGGTGAAAGCTTCTCTTCTGGCATTCGCAAGGGGCTTTATGCCTGCTCAAACATAATAATTCCTTCTCTGTTTCCGTTTATGGTTGCATCCTCGCTTGCCGCTTACGGAGATTTGCCGGAATCTGTTAAAAAACTTATTTCATTTCCGATGAAAAAGCTTTTCAGGCTGCCCGAGGAATGCTTTGCTGCCGTTATTCTCGGCTTAATCGGCGGTTATCCCGTGGGTGCAAAAACCGCAGGTGCTTTGTATTCTTCGGGCAAAATAAGCTCTTCGCAGGCAAAAAAGCTGATTCTTTTTTGTGTGAACTCGGGGGCGGGCTTTGCAATAAACGCCATCGGAAGCGGCATTCTTTCATCCCGTCAATCAGGAAAGCTGATATTTATAAGCGGCTGCATAGCCTCGGTTATAACTGGTATTATAGCTTCCTGCGTGCATTCAAAAGAAGCTTTAACCCTTCCGATTCACGAAAAAGAAGCCTCGTTTTCGGCTTCGGTTGTTGACAGCGTTGTTTCGGGTGCAACGGGAATTCTTTATGTTTGCGGATTTGTTTGCATTTTCAGCGGAATATCGGAAATCATTCTGTCCCTGAATATTAATGAGAACATAAAATTTGCGATAATCTGCCTGATTGAAGTCACCTGCGGCTGCTCTGTTTATGCAAAAAAGCTTTCTCTGCCCGCAATTTCGGCAATAACATCCTTCGGCGGGCTTTGTGTTCACCTGCAGATTTTTGCTTTATCCGACAGCTTTCAGCCGAGCATTCCTTTATTTTATCTTTTCAGAATTATCCACGCTGTTTTTTCTGCACTGATATGCAGAATACTTCTTTACTTTTTCCCGATAGCAAATGAAGTGTTTCTCACCTTTTCCGAAAATGCCGCACCGTGGTCTTTTTCTGCCCCTTCAGCAATTTCTCTGCTCTTTTTATCGGCACTTCTTATTTTAGACCTTGATACAGAGAAAAAAATATGTTAGAATTTGCTCGAAAGGGTGTTTGAATTGAAGAAAAAGCTTCTTGAAAAAAAGAATTATCCCCCCGCCTGCGAATACTGCAAAAAAGGCAGACTTTCTCCCGATGAAACTTCGGTGCTCTGCATCAAGAAGGGAATTGTTGAGCCCGACGGCAAATGCCGCAGCTACTCATATGACCCGCTTAAACGCAGACCCAAAAAGCCTTTGACGGTTGCAACCGCTGACCCGTCGGAATTTGAACTCTGAGGTGCTTTTTATGAAAGAAATTATAAATGAATTTGTTTGCAAAACCCTGCCCACGGGCAACTGCCACGCCGCAACCGTTTTGCCGCTTCCCGACGGCACCGTGCTTTCCGCGTGGTTCGGCGGCAGCAAGGAAGGGAAAACAGATGTTGACATCTGGTATGCAAGACGCACCGAAAACGGCTGGGAAGAGCCGCAGAGAATAAGCTATAACCGCAATCTTCCCCATTGGAATCCCGTTTTGTTTTTAAGAAAAAACGGCGACGTATGCCTTTATTTCAAGGTTGGCAGAAAAATCACCTGCTGGCGTACATTCATAAGCGTTTCAACCGACGGAGGCAAAACCTTCGGCACACCCCGTGAGCTTGTTAAGGGTGACAGAAGCGACGGCAGAGGCCCCGTTAAAAATAAATGCATCCGCCTTTCAGACGGCAGAATCCTTGCTCCCGCATCAAATGAAAATCACGGCTGGAACTGTTTTGTTGACACTTCCTTTGATGACGGCGAAACCTGGGTTAAGGGCAAAAAAATCAGAACGGAGCAAGCTTCGCCCATACTTAACACTCTTAACAAACACACATCAAACCTTATCCCGATGATTCAGCCCACACTCTGGGAAAGCAGCAACGGCAACGTTCATATGCTCACAAGAACCGCAGTTGGCAGGGCTTACAGAAGCGATTCTTCCGATTACGGAGAAACCTGGTGCCAGGCATATCCCACAGACCACCCGAATAACAACAGCGGTCTTGATGTTGTTAAGGTGCCCGACGGCAGACTTTTTCTTATTTCAAATCCCGTAAGCGAAAACTGGGGTGAACGCTCACCGCTTACTCTCTGCGTTTCCGAGGATAACGGAAAAAGCTGGCAGACCGTTATGACCCTTGAGGAAGAAAAAATCGACAGCGAGTTTTCATATCCCGCTATCGAATATCTTGACGGAAAGCTCTACATAGCATATACCTATGAAAGACTGAATGTTGCATTCAGAGTAATCGAGTTATAATTCAATTCTATATAAAAGTACGGCTTGCAAAGGATAAATCCTCTGCAAGCCGTTTTTTCTGCTTATTTTGACATTGCCGCCTTTTCTCTTGCTTCCTCTTCAGTTGCAATTCTTTCTCTTTCCTGAAGAGTTTCAATAACGTGTGCGTGCTTTTCATCGGTATAATCCCAGAAGAAAAGGTAGGGCAGGCAGCAAAGCAGATGACCCACAAGGTCAAACGCAACGCCCACTATCATACATTTTGTTCTGATGTCATCAACAAAAAGAACGTCCCAGTCCGAGGTGAAGCCGTAGCGGTAGAAAAGAAGGGGGATGATAAGGCTGATAAGGGCTGAAATGGGGCCCGTAAACCAGCCGATAATGCCCGAATAGTTTTCAAGTCTTTCGCCCGAGAGATACATCTGATAGTCGTTGATACGAACGTTCATATCCTCTTCCGCAAGCTTGAGACCCGAGGTGAGCATATCACCGATGCAGAGCGAAACAACCATTATTGCACCGCAAAGCATATAATTATCCTTGAAGAAATAGCAGGCAATGATATATCCCGCACTCTGTGCCGCAAAAACAATGCGTTTGAAAATCATAAGCGTTTTATATTGGAAACGCTTTCTTATCCAGGGTGCAAGAAACGCACCGGGATTGCCCACAAAGGAAACCAGAACCTCAACAAGGCTGAATATAATTCCGAGCTCACGCCAGGTATAAATGAGAACTATGGTTTTAACCGCAAGACCGCCGTTGCCGAGTGCATCAATAAGACCCGATATTGCGTTAATCCAACGGTATTTATTTTTAAGAACTCCGTTTATGCCATCCCAGAACGGAATATATTTTTTCTTTTCAATGGGCGGCTGGGGAATTCTTTCCTGAATGCTGCCAAGACCCCTGAACATAACAACGGTGCAAATCATCATCATAATGGGAATAACATATTTGAAGGTGTTGATGTTGGTGAGTCCGCCCGTATAAACCGTGATAATGGGCATAAGGAACATAATAACGGAATTGAGAAGATGGCTGAGCTTTTCGGGGTAGCAGCGAACAAGCATTCTTTCGTGAGGATTGGGCGAAATCGTGCTTGAAATGCTTGTTGCACCGCCTCTGTAGCCATACATTCCGTAAAGCTGGAACAGAAGGAAAAGCTGCCACACACGCTCCGTAAGCGGATTTTTATAAAGCGGAAGCCAGCAGATAAGAAGAACAAGGATTACGCAGGGTATAACATTCGGATATGCAAAAAGCTTATATCTGCCGAATTTCGGGAGCCATCTTTTTCTGATAAAGATGTTTCTTGCACCGCCCCAGCCCGTAACAAGCCAATGAGCCGCAAAAATCTTGAGCGTGCTTCGCATATTAAGACCCGGAAGCGAATTGACATAGTTTTCAAGAGCTTTCGGCCACGGAATAATAACAGAAAAATCAAGCACAAGGAAAAGAATTCCGAGACCCGTAAAGAAAAGATAAAGCACATAAAATGCTTTTTCGGTTTTCTTGGGAAGAAATCCGAGATTATCGTTTATCATCATACTCATTATGCTCCAGAAATAGCCCTGAATCATAAAGAATGCATTTATAACCGAGAAGGTCAGAATGGGAATTTCATAATAGAACGCAACAAGATAGCATCCGAGACCGAAGCTGAGATAATTGAGCACTCTTGTGAGCGAATAATCGCCGCCTACCGCCCACAAAACAGAAACATATTCTTTATAGGGAACATATTTGCCCTCGGCGGGAACATTCCAATGGTCCTTGAATTCGCCCACAAGCGATTTAACGCTGATTTTTTTCTTTTCTTCTGCCATTATTCATTCCCTCCCTCTTCCTGATTTTCTCTTTCAAGCTGTTCAAGATATTCACGGCGGAGTCTTTCATTCTCCTCCTGCTTCTTTCTGAGCTTTTCTTTCTTCTTTTTGCTCATAAGAAAATCTTCCTTGAACATCTTGCGGATAACATCAATAACAATCGATGCCATACCGGGAATAAATACAACAATAATAAGGATTGTTATAATCAGATAGTTTGTGCCGTCAACATTGAAGCTGTCTATCCAGGCCTTGATTTTATCAATTATGTTTTCAGGCTTGGTTTCAACGGGAGCACTGTTATCCTCTGCGGGCGGCTGCTCAACAACGGGCTGCTCTGCCGCAATTCTTTCGTTATTATATGCTTCAAAATCGGCATAGCTTGCACCGAAAATTGCAGGCTCGGGCTTGAATGAGTTGCCTGATTTGGGCTGCCAGCTTCCGCCGAGCTTTATTGTTTCCTCACTTGCATCTTCAAGATAGAATTTTTCAATTCCGTGGCACTCATAGAAGCAATGATGTCCGATTTCTTCAACCGAAGCGGGAATAAACACAGCATATCTCATATTCTGGCAATAGCTGAATGCATCGCAGCCTATTGAGGCAAGCCCCTCGGGAAACTTCACAAGTGATATGCCGTAGCATTTGAAGAATGCCATTTCACCGATTTCTTTAACAGTTGACGGAATATCGATTCTCTGAAGTCTGTCGCACTTATAGAAGCAGTTATCACCTATTCGCTCAACGCCTTCGGGTATCGAATAAACCTCATCGCAGCTCCACGCCTTTTCGACCGTCAGGGAATTATCGGTTTTTTCCTTAATGATATAATAGGTGCCTATGTAGGGTGCCATAACGCCCCTTTCAAGCATCTCGTCAAAAAGAGGTCTGCTTATATCGTCGCTCGCCTTGTTTTTGAAATCAAGATAAAGTGCATCAAGACCTTCACCGCTTGCATTGATTGTTTCTTTAATATCAAGACCTATGTTTTTTACCTCGCCGTATTTCTCAATATCATTATAAACAATCTCTGTGCAGTAGCTTATGGGATAAAGAAGAATTTTCTTCATATCCTTGGTGTAAAGCACACCGTCAACATCGCAGTAATTCGGGTTGTTTTCATCAACATAAACTGAACGGAGCTGTTTGCAATAAACAAAAGCACGCTCATCAATATATTCAACGGATTCCCCGATATATATGTATTCAACATATTCGTCGCTCACAAAAGTGAATTCGTCAACGGCAACAACAGGCTTTGTTTCATCGGGATTTTCGCCGTTTTTATCTCTCACATAATCAATTCTTACCTCTTCGGTAAACTGATTGCCGTTAAAGCCGATAAAGCTCCAGCCGTCAACATCCGTTCCCGCAACATCGGTAAGCTCCTCAAATTCATAGGTAGGTCTGACAATCGTGTTGAACGAAAGAAAAACCGAAACTCCCACGAACAAGCAGAGAAAAACAATAAACGCAACTTTTTTCGGTATACTCATAAGCTCCCTCCAATATTTTTCTTATATTACATATTATATAACAACCCTGCGTATTTTAGCAAACAGAAAAAACGAGGCTTTTTTTGTTCATTTTGACATAAAAAAAGCAGGGAGCCGAGGGCTCCCTGCCGTAAAAAACATCATATTAAATCATAAACAATGACAGAATTCTTACAAGGAATGCAATATTGATTGAATACCAGGGCACTTTAAAAATGCTGTCGTCAACCTCATAAGAGATAATATCCATAATAATCTTGCCCGAAGCGGTTTCATCCTCAACTATTGTTTCAACCTTATCAAGCTCTTCGCCGATAAAATAATATTTGCAGACCACACTTTCGCTGTCAAGGAATTCTTCAACATCATATACCGTTTCGCCTTCGGTTTCCTGATACGCCTTGACGAAGGTCATATCAAATTCAGATGTATCGGTAACGGGTGTGCTGGCGATAATATCCTCCATCATTCCTCTGTATTTAACGTGAATGAAGGGCATATCGGGAGAAAAAATAATAATATCCTTGCTGTTTACAATAATTCTGATTGTGCTGCCGTTAGCGGTAACTTCACTTGCGGCTTTTTCACCCTTGGTATACAGTATCTGTTTAACAGCCGCATCGCCCGTTTCAACAGTCAATTCGGTAATCATACCCGTTGAAGCGTGGTTTTCATTATACCATTCTTCTGCTTTGGTTGTTTCTGTTGCAGAAGCGGTCACAAAAAACATAACCGACAAAGCAAGTGCGAAAATAACTGATAAAAGAGTTTTTTTCATAATATCCCTCCTGATTATTCATATCCCGAATCGGGATAATAACATTATACCAAAATGGTATGATTATGTCAAGAAAATAATGTGGGGTTTAATATGAGATTAAAAGAATTACGCATAAACCGCGGAATATCGCAGCTGAAGCTTGCAATAGATTTGAATATGAATCAAAACAGCATAAGCAGATATGAAAACGGAATCCGTCAGGCAGATTATAAAACACTTATCGCTTTTGCCGATTATTTCAATGTTTCAATAGATTATCTGCTTGAAAGAACCGATAACCCCACATTTTTATCAAAATAAACGCTTCGCCCCGAACCGAACGGTTCGGGGCATATTTTTTTAGTTTTTGAAATACTGGGGAAGGAATTCCTTATGTGCCTCTTTAAGCTCATTGAAACACTTAACGGTCTTTTCATAGTCACCGACAAGAGGATGAACAAGAAGACCCTTGATTGCGTAATCATCATCGCCCGTTATTGCAGCCTTAACAGCATATTTCTCATAGGTTTTAACAACACGCATAAGACCCACGATATGGTCGTTGATACGCTCTGTTACGGGAACGGGTGTTGCACCGTCGGAGCCGATAACCGCTGCGATTTCAACAATATCGTCATCCGCCATAAAGGGAAGAGTGCCGTTATTCTTGATGTTAACAACGTGAACATCACGCTTGTTGTTTGCGATTGAATCGATAAGCGAAACTGCTGCAAGAGAATACTTGTGGCCGCCTCTCTTATCGAGGAGAGCAGGCTTTGTAACAATTTCTTTATCCTGATACATTTCAAGAAGCTGCTCTTCGATTTCCATACAAACCTGAGCTCTGGTCTTTTCGTCTTCTCTCTGGTGAGCAAGCTTTGCTTCACGGCAGTAATAATACTGAAGATATGATGAGGGAAGACCCTGAACTGTTTTGAGGCAGTCAATCGAGAAACCGTCATCCTTGATGTTTGCCATAACCTTGGGTGAGAAGCCGCTTTCGATAAGACCGGGAAGAAGCTCTTCGCCGTTCTTCTTAACGGAGGTTATCCAGCTAAGGTGATTAAGGCCAACATATGTTATCTCGCTGTCTTCACCGGTGATTTCCTTAACATCATCAAGCATATCAATGGGAACATTGCAAAGACCGATGTTCTTGACATTTGTGTGGTTAAGGATGAATTCGGTGATGATGCCTGAGGGATTTGTGAAGTTGATGAGCCATGCATCGGGGCAGATGGCTTCAATTCTTTCGCAGATGTGCTTGATAACGGGGATAGTTCTCTGTGCCTTGAAGAAACCGCCGATACCGGTTGTTTCCTGACCGATAAGGTCATATTTCTTGGGAATGCTTTCATCAAGGTGGCGGCAGGGAAGCTTGCCGACACGAATCTGTGTAACAACGAAATCCGCACCCTGAAGAGCAGTATCAAGGTCATCTGTGAAAACAACCTCGCAGTCACACTCTGCGTTTTTGAGCATACGAACGCAAAGATCGCCTACGATTGTTCTTTTTCTTTCATCAATATCCATAAAGGAAATCTTTTTAAGCTTAAGGCTGTCTTTTGCTTTAAGAAAACCGTCTACAAGCTCGGGGCAATATGTGCTGCCCGAACCGATTACTGCAACGCTGATTTCTTTCATTATAATTAACTCCTTTTTGAGAATTTAGTTGGCATAGCTCTGCATTATCCAATTAACACAGCCGGTTACGGGCTGTTCGTTAAGCTTAATGAACTTAAGCTTCTTGCCGCTTTTTGCTTCCGCTTTTTCAAGAAGCATATCAAGATAAGCCTTATTATCAAGCTTAACATTGATTGAGCCTGAAAGAACAACCTCAACCTCGCCTTCGCCGAAATCAAGCTGATTTGAAAGAGCAGCAATAAGCTGTGCTCCTCTTTCAGCCATTCTTTCGCAATATGCAAGTGCGGGTGCATCGCCCTGCTTTGCAGCTTCAAAGAAGAAGCCTACAAGGTTTCTGATATGCTCGCCGCCGGCTTCACTCTCGATTTTTTCAAT
Source organism: uncultured Clostridia bacterium (assembly GCA_937880805.1). Classification (GTDB taxonomy): domain Bacteria; phylum Bacillota; class Clostridia; order Oscillospirales; family Acutalibacteraceae; genus CAG-177. The sequence continues at coordinate 19,615 of CALGRR010000023.1, read as the reverse complement.
GAGAGTGAGGTATTCTTCTCTTGTTTCAAAGCCGTATTTTTCTTTAACCATTGCGGTTATAAGAGTTTTATCAAGACCGAGGAAAAGCTCGTTATACATAAGCTCGAAGGCTTTTATGCAGATATTTGTTCCGCCTGAAATATCTCCCGAAAAATCGCCGAGACCTGCAAGCTGAAGCATCTTGCCGTCAACACCGATACCGTTGCAGCAAACGCCCGTGCCGCAGTTATAGCCGATTGCACTTTTGCCGGTTGCACCCGCTTTAACAACGATAAAGCCGTCATTGAACACTTCAAAATTCTTAAGTCCCTTCTTTGAAAGAAGCTCGCACATTGCTTCGTACTGATACTGATGGTCAATACCTGCAAGACCCATAAGAGTGAAGCTTACATCCGAAAGAGCAATACCTGCCTTTTCGCAAAGGCTGTTAAGTCCGTTCATAATGATGTCGGAAGCACCGTCAAACGAGGACTCAAGATTTTCGTGGTTGCTGCCGGGACCCGCAACCTGCTCGAGCATTTTTTTGTTTTCATCAAAAAGGGCAAAGGCGGTTTTTGTTCCGCCGCCGTCAACGCCGATATAATATTTCATTCGCAATATTCCTCACTTTTATTATTCAAAAAAGTCTTCGCAAACCTCATCAAGGCAGTATACGCCTCTTCTGTAGGGCTCTCTGTCTATCCACATTCCGCTTGTGAAATCGGGGAATGCAACGGGAGCACTGCCGAGTGCTATTGACTGCTCTGAAAGGCAGGTTACTGCCATCCAGGTTGCAGCATCATAAACATCAATGGGGGGCTTTGCATCAAGTCTTACGCTTTCTGCAAATGCTGAAAGAACAAGGAAGTCCATACCGCCGTGACCTGCGTGAACGCCGTCATTCTGATATTTTTTCCAGAGAGGATGCTCAAACTTATCACGGTAGTTTTCAAAATCTTCTGCGGGATGCATCCAGTTGCCTTCCTCGTGCTTTGTGAGGCCTTCAATAAAGAGTGTTTCGCCGTCTTCCATATAAAGACCCTTGGTGCCCTGAACTCTGTAGGCTCTTGAATAGTTTCTGGGAAGTGAGCAGTCGTGAGTGAGCACAACGGTTTCGCCGTTTGCACACTTAATCATTGTTGTTACAACGTCGCCCTGATTGAAATTATAGTTTGCAAGGTCATAATCCTCGCCCTTATTTTTCTTTATCCACTCATTAAGACCTCTTGACTTGCTTGCCATTGAGCAGAGTGAAATATATCTGTTGCCTCTGTTGATGCTGAGAACCTTTGAGATGGGGCCGAGCTGATGGGTGGGATAAAGCTCGCCGTTACGCATCTGGAAATTATAAAGTCTGCCGTGACGGTTTTCTCTGCCGAGAGAAATTTCATCTCTCAGATCGTGCTGATAGCCGCCCTGCATATGTATGATTTCGCCGAAGATGCCCTGCTTAACCATATTGAAGATTGCCATTTCGTTTCTGTCGTAGCAGCAGTTTTCAAGAAGCATACAGAATTTGCCCGTTTCTTCGCTTGCACGGACCATCTGCCAGCATTCCTCGATGCTTGCTGCACCGCCAACCTCCATTGCAACGTGCTTGCCTGCTCTCATTGAGTCAATGGCAATTCTTGCGTGGGTAATCCAGGTTGTTGCACAGAAGATAGCATCAAGATCTTCTCTCTTGAGCATCTCTTTATAGTCAAGATAAACATCGGGAACATTGCCTGCTTCTTCTTTAACGATTTCAGCTCCGTGATTTGCTCTGTCTTCATATTTATCGCAAACTGCGGGCACCTTAACGCCATCGCACTTAAGAAGCTCACGGAGCATACCCGAGCCTCTGCCGCTGAGTCCGATAACGCCTATGTTTACAAATTCCTTCATTGTGAAAACCCCGTTTCCATAAAAATCTACAATATATTATAAAGCATTTTTTTTAAAACTCAATACTATTTGAAATATCTTTTAAAATATTTTCTCCATTTTATCATATAAAGAGTTATAAATTTCGTTAAAGCAATATCATACATAATAAATGCAAAAGTGCCCAGACCGAGAAGAAGCGGAATTGCCATAAGACCGTATTCTTCCATTTCGTCAATGGTAACTCCCATAAACTTCATCATAAGCCAATAGGCGGCAACCATTGTGCCCGCAAAGGTAAAAATCTTTGCCGCCCAATCAAGCACCTTCGGCAATTTCTTTTCAATAACCGCTTTAAGAATGGGATAGTATCCGAAAAAAGCAAGATACATAACCGCAACCTCTTTGTTTGCAACAAGCAGCATTGCAAGAATTGCAACCGCCGAATAAACTCCGAATGCCCATTTTTTATCAACTTCAATAACCATAAAAATTATCAGCGTGCCTGCAACGGCGGGAAGGGCAAGCTCCAGAAACGGAAAAACCGCCGCCGAAATCATAAGCACCAGCGAAAGAGCCGCAACTATTCCGCCGATTGCACATTTTGAACTTTGTTTCATCCGTCACTCTTACCTCAACAACAAGGAATAATATCGCCGCCGAAGCATTCGCAGCAGCAGTCGGCACAAAGCAGACCAGAACAAATATCGCAGCCCGAGCAGCCGCTTCTGCCGCCCTGCCTTCTTTCGGTTTTGTAACCGCCCGAACGGGCATTATTTACCTTGTTGAACGCCATTTTATATGTGTTGTTTGAAGGGTCCATATCGCAGGCTCTTGCAAAGTTGTTTGCCGCTTCCTCAAGCCATCCCCTCTTTTGCTGAATTGTGCCCTTCAGGTAATACCACTGTGCATCCCTTGAATAATCGGGCACTCCGTCAAGCAGAGTCTGTGCATCGTCAAGCCTGCCGAGATTTATTTTGTTGCGTATATCAGAATAATCGGTAACCGCCGTGTAGCTTGCATACTGCGTATCCGAAGAAGCTGCACCGTTCATAATTATTGCATCATAGGCATCGTTAAGCTCATCCATTCTGCTCTGCGGTGCACCGCTTTCGTGGCATCTTTTCATAAGCTCTCTGTATGCCGCCTTGACCTGCTCGATTGATGCACCCTGAGGCACTCCGAGCACTTCATAAGGATTTCTCATAAACAACACCTCAATCTATCTTAATTATCTTCTCTTCGTTTTTCTGCGGTCTGTATTTTGCAAGCACGGTTTCGCCGCAACGGTTAAGACCCTCAAAAAATATATTTTCAAGAATATCTTCAAATCTTTTTGTTTCAAGCGTATCAAGCGATTCGAGTGCGGTGCTCTGGGTGAGATTGAGCATACCCTCAACTCTTTTTGCAAACTCTGCTCTTTTTTCCTCGTTGCTTATATCGGCATTTTTAAACGGATTGAAGCTGCCGCTTTTCAAATCACTTTCCAGATCATCAGCCGCATCAAGAATATAAACAAATCTGCCCGTCATATAGCCGAGCGAATAAAGAAGCTGCTTTTCATCGTCCTCAAATCCGAGCGAAAAAACCTTGCCCAATGCATCCGCACTCGGGTGAGCCGCCTCATCAATGCCGACGCCCTCTTTTTCTTCGGCAATTCTTTGCTCCTTCATTGCAGTTGAAACCGCTTTTTCGATTTCGGGAGCAAGCCTTGCCGCCTTTTTATGCATTAAATAAACAATCGGATAAATCAGATATGCAGTCATTTTTGATTTAAAGCCCGCATCCTGCATATTATCGATAACCTTATAAAAAACCGTTATTATAACTGCGTGAGCACATAAATCAAGCTCATCTTTTCTGCCGCATATAAGGCATTTTTTTGCAGGATTATAGGGGCATCTCTTTTGCGTGAATTCACAGCCCCGCATACCGATTGCAAGGCGGAGCACCGCCGCAAGGGCAAAATCATAGCTCAGAAAAAGCTGTGCCACGGGAGAATAATTTCTGCCCAGAGCTCTGCAGAGCGAGCAATAAATTCCGCGGTAAAGCTCATAGTCTTTTATTTTCATTTCAGGCTTGAAAGCTTTTACATAGCCGAGCAAGTTCACTCCCCCTTATATAGCTTTATTCTATAATATATTTCCATTCAATCGGTTAACATATTGTAAATTTTTAGTTGAAAGTGTGTGTTGACATTGAATTCTGAAGTGATATAATTTTCGGTAGGTGATAAACTATGGAAAAAAGATATTCTCTGAATATGACAAGCGGTCCGTTTCTGAAAAAAATCCTTATTTTTTCCGTTCCGCTTATGCTGACGGGTCTTTTGCAGCTTGCATATAACACCGCCGACGTTGTGGTGGTTGGCAGATTTGCGGGCAAGGAAGCTCTTGCCGCCGTTGGCTCAACGGGCTCGCTTATAAATCTTCTGGTCAATGTTTTTCTCGGCCTTTCTATGGGCTCGGGCGTTATGATAGCCCGCCATATCGGTGCAGGCGACGAAGAAAGAGTTCATAAAAGCACTCACACCGCAATGCTTCTGAGCATTATATGCGGATTTTTCGTGGGTGCTCTCGGATTCTTTCTTTCAAGGCAGATTCTTATTCTTATGAAAGTGCCCGCCGATGTGCTTGACCTTGCATCTCTCTATCTCAAAATCTATTTTCTCGGCTCACCCGGTATGCTTGCTTATAACTTCGGTGCTTCAATAGTCAGAGCAACGGGAGATACCAAAAGACCGCTTTATATTCTTTTTCTTTCGGGTCTTGTAAATGTGGGGCTTAACCTTATTCTTGTTATTTTCTTCCATATGGGAGTAAGCGGCGTTGCAATCGCAACAATCACCTCACAATATATTTCCGCCGCAATGATTATAAAATATCTGACCGTTATTCCGAATTCCTGCCGCCTTTCTTTCAAAAAGCTCCGTATTCACAAAGAAGAGCTTCTGCCGATAATCAGGCTCGGTCTGCCCGCAGGAATTCAGAATTCGCTGTTTTCGATTTCAAACGTTATCATTCAGTCAACCGTAAACTCCTTCGGCTCGGTTGCAATGGCGGGCATTGCCGCAGGCTCAAATTTTGATTCATATGTTTACACCTGCACCAATGCCGTTTCGCAGACCTCAATGACCTTCACATCGCAGAATATGGGTGCAAAAAAATACGGCAACATTCCCAAGGTTTATTCTTACTGCCTTATTATCACCGTTGTTATCGGCACCGCAGGAGGCTGGCTCGGTGCTTTGTGTGCCGATACAATCACGGGCTTTTTCTCAACCGACCCCGAGGTTATCAAAATCGGTGCGGCAAGACTTACGCAGATTATGCCGTTCTATGTTTTCTGCTCGCTTATGGATGTGGCGGGAAATCAGCTCAGAGGAATGGGCAAATCATATGAGCCTATGATAGTTTCGCTCGTTGGTGCTTGCGGAGTAAGGCTTGCATGGATATTCTTTGCACTTCCGTTCAGCCACACACTCACTATGCTCTATTGGGCATATCCCATTTCGTGGGCGGCAACATTCTTTGCACAGTTCGCTTTCTATTTCATAGTCAGAAAGCAGATGAAACGCAAGGGAATTACTTTCAAAGAGGTTTAAAAAATGAGGCAGAGCAAACTTGCTTTGCCTTTTTATTCTTTTGCAACGCATTGTTGCGTGACTTTTTCGGATAAAAATGATTAAATAAAACCAAAGGAGGTGCTCTGATGGCAAAGGTTTCAAATAACATTAAAAAATTCAGAACCGAAAACAAGCTGACGCAGGATGCTCTTGCCGAGAAAATCAACGTTACCCGCCAGACTGTTTCAAGCTGGGAAACGGGAAGAACACAGCCTGACATTGAAATGCTTGAGCTTCTTTCGGGTGTTTTCTCGGTAGGTATTGAAGAACTGATTTACGGCAAAAAGAATAAGGTTGGTCTTGAGCCCGCCAAATCAGACAGCCGAAAAATCATAAAAATAATTCTCGCTTCCCTCGGTTCGCTTTTCACTTTCATTGGGCTTATAATTATTTTCTTTTCTGTCTGGGATTCAATTCCGAAAGAATTTCTTGCCGTTATGATGTTTCTGCCCCTGCTTGCGGGTGCAGGAATTGCGTGGTTTGCTCACGCAAAAAGAAAGGCTTCCGTTTCGTGGTGTGAGGGTGCTTCTGTTGCGTGGTCGGCAGGGCTTATCGCAACGGTTGCTCTTGTTGTTGCTAATTTTGATGCAGATGCGGATTTCGGCTTTCTGCTTGTTGCGTGTGCAATAATGATTCTGCCTATGGCATTCATTCTCAAAACACTTTTTCCGCTTATCGCCTATTATGTTTGCACGCTGTGGTGGGCAAACATTGCAATAACCGAAAACTCTGTTATTTATGAATGGCTTATTCCGTCAGTAATTATGCTTTCTGCGGGATTTGTTTACACATTTAAGATTGATAAAAAAGATATTCGCCGCAAAATTGCGGTTTGCATAAGCGGAATTTCCGCTGCCGAGTTAATTGGCTTTATCTGTGCATATTTTTCCAAGCAGCCCTTGTTTGCGGCAATCTGCTTCATTCTTATTTTCTTTGTTTCTCTTTATTCGGCAGACAGAGGCGGAGATTTTTCGTATCCGTTCCGTTTTGCCGCCGTACCGTGTGTTGCGGTTATGCTGACCGTTTTTGTTTTCGGTGTGCGCATTTTCAAGGAAGGCTATGACAGCATAACCTTTGCCGAGCCGATTATATGGATCTGCCTCGCAATGCTCGCAGCGGGAGCTGCATTCGGAAGAAAAAGCTTTATTAGAAATCCGCTGAAAACAATATTTGTTTCCTGCGGTGCAGTTGCAGGGATTCTTCTTATTGTTTACACACAGACACTCCCGCAAAACCGACCCGACCCCGTTTCCGACGATACACTTGATTTTATTTTTATGATTATTGCAATTGCTGCAAGCATAGTTCTGATTATAAGAGGCGTGCAGAATGCAAAAATGCTAACAGTCAACTTCGGTCTGCTGATGCTCTGTGCTGTTGCAATCGCTCTTCTCATCGAGCTGAATTTTGACCTTTTCTTCAACGGTGCAATCTGCTCCGTTATGGGCATTGCCCTTCTCTTTGTAAACAGCCGTATGTCCAAAGCTTTCAAGGCAAAGGAGGCTGAAAACAATGCTTAAGAAATTCTCTGTTTTAATTCTCGCCGCCGTTCAGATTCTTTTTTGCATAGGTCTTACCCTATACCGCCCTGTTGAAGAATGGCTGATTGAAAACAAGGGCACGGTTTATAATCTGAAGGTCAGCTCCGTGAGCTTTTCAGACGAAATTGATTGGTGCACAGACCTCACCTGCTGCATCGAATGCGACTGGAGCAGCATCGACGATTATGAATACCATAATGTTATAAAAGGTGAATACGCCGTTATTGAAACCGACGAAAACGGCATTTCGCGCCTCGCATACCGCTCCGACAAAAAGCCGGAAAGCGGCAATTACGTCAAGGGATATTTCTGGATAAGGCACCGTGGCTGGTCAGTTGAAATTCTGCCCACGGAGGAAGTTAAGCAAAAGCTTTATAAGCTTGATATTTATCCAAGCTATGAATGGAGCCCTTATCGGAAATATGAAGGCAGTCACGAGATTACCTATGATATCAGAGTTTATAAAGGACTTTACCGTGTTGAAGGCCTCAGCATTGACGGCATTCCGATTGAAGAAGTACTTTCATAAAAATCACCCGCAGAGCTGCACACTCTGCGGGTTTCGTTTTATTTAACCAAATCGTTCTTTTTAATGAAATCGATTGTTTCATCAACAGTTGTAAAAGCAAGGGCAACGGTTGTATCTGCCGCACCGTAATAAATCGCAATTCTGCCTGTTTCGGCATCAGCAAGTGCCGCACACGGAAAAACAACATTGGGCACATCGCCAACGCATTCATAAAGTTCGTGAGGCGCAAGCAGGAAGCTGTCTGCTCTGTGGAGCACCTTCCAGGGCTCATCCTTATCAAGAATTGCGGCACCCATTGCATATGTAAAACCGTTGCAGCTTGTGAGCACTCCGTGATAGAACATAAGCCAGCCTTCGTCCGTTTCAATGGGAGTGGGGCCTGCACCAACCTTGGTTGATTCCCATATTTTCTGAGGCTGCATAACAAATCTGTGCTTTCCCCAATAGGTTAAATCCTTGCTGTGGCAAAGGAAAATATCTCCGTAGGGGGTATGTCCTCTGTCGCAGGGGCGGATAAGAAGCACATATTCATCATTTATCTTGCGGGGGAAAAGCACGCCGTTTCTTGCAACGGGGTAGCAGGCATCCTCCATCTGCACCCAATCCTTGAAATCCTCGGTATACGCAATGCCGATTGTTGTGCCGTGAGGTGTAAGATTAACCCAGGAAAGATAATATTTGCCGTCGATTTCGCAGAGTCTGGGGTCATAGCCTCTGAAAATAACCTTTTCTTCAAGCTCCCAGTCGATTGCATCCTTGCTGTAGCCCACAACAAGAGTGTGGTCCCTTGACATCATATCTGCTCTGAAAACACCCGCAAAGCCGTCACCGAAAGGCACAACGGCAGAATTGAAAATGCTGTTTGCCATAAAGAGATTATCTCTTGTGATAATGGGGTTGTTCGTATATCTCCATACGGGATATTTCCAGCCCTCGGGCTTTTCCTGCCAGGGAATATTCGGAATGTTTGCACCTATAATCTTTGCCATATCTTTTCTCCTTTATTTTATATGACGCATTGCGTCAACATCATACCATTTAACCTCAAAGCCCGCACCGTGGGAACAGAATACCGACGACGACGGATTTTCAAGGTCACGCTCTTTTTCGTAGCCGATTTTTTCAATTACCTCGGCTGAATTGTGGCAGGGTCTGTAGCCCGCATCACGAAAAGAAATGCTGCCCTTGCCTTTGGTGTATGCCGTAAGCTCTTCGGGATAATCAATGAACTCCGAAACGGGGCCGAAGCCTTTGATTATTGCTTCCGAAAGCCTTATTTCGGGCGGCTCGAATTCGCCCGACATCTTCTGAATATCCGAAAGAGCTCTGCCGACCTCATCGGCGGGAATACGCAGAGTGAAAGAATAATAAGGTTCAAGCAGAATGTTCTCCGCCTTTTCGAGTGCCTGACGGATTGCTCTGTAGGTAGCCTCTCTGAAATCTCCGCCCTCGGTGTGCTTCAGATGTGACCTGCCCGCAGTAAGCGTTATTTCAACATCCGTCAGCGGTGAACCCGTAAGAATGCCTATATGCTCTTTTTCAAGAATATGAGATAAAACAAGATGCTGAAAATTCGCATCGAGCACTTCAAGGCTGCATTCGCTCCTTGCGGTTATTCCCCCGCCTCTTTCGGCAGGCTCAATGCGAAGCTGCGTTTCCGCATAATGACGCAAGGGCTCATAATGCCCGTAGCCCATAACGGGTGCGGCAACGGTTTCCTTATAAAGAATTCTGCAAGGCCCGAAATCAATCAGCATTCCGAATCTTTTTTCGGCAATTTCCTTAAGAACTTCAAGCTGAATTCTGCCCATAACGCTGATCTGTATTTGCTCTTCATCGCCGAAGCTTTTGGTTTTCACCGATAATTCGGGCAGCTCTTCACTCAGAATACGCAGATTTTTAACCGCTGTGTGCAAATCGGTATTATCCGTTAAAATCACCTGTGCGGAAAGCATCGGATTTAAAACGGGCTTTGTGCCCGAGCCGAAGCTTTCGCCGAGCTTCTGCCCGGGATAGGTTTCTGAAAGCCCCGTTACCGCACAAACATTGCCTGCACCGATTTCTTTTGCAGCCTCGCTTTTTTCTCCGCTGAAAATGCTTACCGTGTCTATCTTTTCGTTTCCTATCGGCATTTTAACCGAAAGCTTACCGCCCGTAACCTTCAGGAAAGTTAATCTCTCGCCTTTTGCGGTATGCAGAATTTTATAAACATCAGCCGAGAATTCATCGGGATATTCCTTCTGCACGGAATAATCCGCAAGCAAATCAAGAAGCCTTTCAACTCCGTTACCCTGCAAAGCCGAGCCAAAAACACACGGAAACGCTTTTCTTTCTTTAACCGCCCTGCGGATTTCTGTTTTCCAGAAAGCCTCATCATAATTCTCTTCAAGAAATGCATCCATTGTTTTTTCGTTAAGCATTGCCGCATCCTCAAAGGGAATTCCTTCTATGAAATCAAGGCAGTTTTCGCTCAGCTTCTCTTTAAGCTGAATTAAAATATCTTCTTTTGAAAAAGCTTCACGGTCTGTTTTATTGATAAAAACTATTGTTGGTATGCCGTATTCTTCAAGCAGAGAGCGTATTGTTTCGGTGTGTGCCTGAACACCGCTTGTGCCGTCAATAACAAGCACAGCCATATCAAGAATTCCGAGGGTGCGTTCCATTTCTGCCGAAAAATCAACGTGCCCCGGGGTATCAATAAGAGTGAATTTTTTATTTTTCCATATAAACGGATTCTGCTTTGAATAAATTGTTATTCCTCTGCGGCGTTCGGTTTCGTTATAATCAAACCACGAATCCCGTTTATCAACTCTGCCGAGCCTGCGTATTGCCCCAGAATTGAAGAGCATCGCTTCGGTAAGAGTTGTTTTGCCCGCATCAACGTGGGCAAGAATACCGAAAACGGTGTTATCCGATAAAATCATATTATTCTCCATATCAGAATTTTCTGCGAAGCTCAACAACCTTGCCGATTATTGTTACGGGAAGCGTTGCGACTTCTTCTTTTGTGAATATCATCGGTTCATAAGCCGAGTTTTCAGACACGAGCACAATGCTTGTGTCTTTTTTTATCAGCTTTTTAACAACCGCCTCTTCATTGTTGACGTGAACAACGGCAATATCGCCGCTTTCCGCATCAGGCTGGCAGCGAATTATAACGGTATCATCGGGGTGAAAAAGCGGGAACATACTGTCGCCGTTAATTTTAAGCCCGAAGTATTTTCCTCTGCCCGCAAGCTCACCGCTGATTTCCTCATAGCCGAGAACATCCTCAACCGCCTGTGCGGGCACGCCCGCCTTTACATATCCGAGAACGGGCACAAGAATCTTGTTTTCCTGCAAATCATTGCCGAGGATTATATCTGCCGAAACACCAAACACCCGTGACAAAACAAGCACACTCTCGCTGTCGGGTACAGTGCGGCCATTTTCCCATTGGCTCACCGCAGTCTGGTGAACATCGCAAAGCTCAGCAAGCTTTTTTTGCGAATACCCGTTTTTCAGCCGCAGCTCTTTAATTATGTTCACTTCAGCCGCCTCCTTTTGCAGATTTGTTATACAAATATATTATGAGTATCGCTATTGAAAAAGTCAATATTTTTTTTCGTTTTTCTCAACTTTTCACTTGACAAACGAACATTTGTTCTCTACAATTAATAGTACTGCTATTACTAACGCATTGATTCAGGAGGTAACACCTTGGCTATGGATTTAAATGATACTTTTTTCAGCTTTCCCGATGAGCAGGAAATAAAGGCGGCTCAGGCAGCTTGCTGCGGCAGATACTGCAACGCCTGCGAAGCACCCGCAGAATATGCGTGGAGAAAAAGGAGCGTTGACCTTTCAATTCTTCTTGAGGCGGCAATAGAAGCGGAGCTGACCGAAATTGAAAAGAAAATCATAAAGGATTTCTGGTTCAACTCAAAGTCGGTTACAGCAATTTCCGCCGAAAGAAAGGTTGCCCCCTCAACTGTCAGTGCCGCCGTTGACAGAGCACAGAACAAGCTGAAAAAAGCTCTCGGCTACACAATCAGATACCAGCACGATATTAACAGCGAATCCGTAATTCCGCTTGCACTCGGCAGAGCAAGGGTTATTGCGGCGGCAAGAAATGCATCGGGCGGCACCACGGCACAAAGAATAATGCGTTTAAGGCAGAGCCAGAATCTGTCAAGAAAAAGTCTGAGCAAGGCTTTGGGCATTCCGCAAGCAAGGCTTGAAAGCCTTGAACACGGCAAAGTCGCTCTCGATTTGCAGGAGCTTACGGCAATAAGCGAATTTTTTTCGGTATCAACCGATTTTATTCTGAAAGGAGTAGATTTCAACGGAAAACAAAAGTCTTTATGAGCTTGGGGCTGAATATGAAAAAGCCGCCGCAACAATTAAAATCAGAATTTCCGAAAGGAGAGCAAGGCTTCGGTCTTTGAAAAACTCAATCTGCTCCAAGGAAGCATTTCTTCTTAAAAGCGAGCTCAATCAGCTCTACAGAGAATACAGGGATTGCAGAGAAACCGCAGAATATCTGAAAAACTACTATAACAAAGACAGAAAAAGAAACGGAGCATTTGAAATATGAGTAACATAATTACAGCGGCAGTTTCGGAATCCTTTGAGCTCACAGCCGAAGCCTCGCAGGGCTACACGGGCGAGCACAACGCCGAAACGCTGGAAATAAATATTTCTCCCCTTATCGCAGAAGGATACGATTACTATGTTTTGCTTTTCGACGATTTATCCGTAAGCAGTGCCGTAAGGTCAAACGAGATAAGAGGTGAAACCGATTACCCCGCATATCTCAGCGGAGAAACGATTGTTTGTCCACTTTCTTCTCAGCTCACCTCAACCGGCAGGCTGAGATTTCAGATTGAAGCACATAAGCTCACCGAAAACGGCTCGGCAATAAAAAAGACATCGGTTGCCTCTCTTGAATTCAAGCCTTCAATAATGAACGGAAACGATGCACTTTTCAATCAGGATGCCTATTCAAGGCTTGATGAGCTTGATAAAAAATTCAATGAATTAACTGAAGCGGTTGAGATGCTCGGTCAGATTCCTCTTGCTTCAACATCAAGCATAGGCGGCATAAAGCTTTTATCCTCTTCGCCCGTTGTGCTCAACGATAACGGAGAAGCTGATTTTGATATATCCAAGCTTAAAGAGGTTCAGCTTTCGGCAAAAATCCTGATGACATTCTTATATCATTCCACAAAGGTAAAATGCATCTATCAGAAAACCTGCGAGGAGGATACAAGAACACTTCTCAACTCTACCGCAAAGGTTGTGTCGGGCACTTACAATTATGTTTTGTTTTATTCAGAAACAAACGGCATTGCATACTATCGCAATGCGGCAGGTGAAAAAACGGAGCTCAATGCCAAAAACAATATTATTTATCTCTTTGTCGGTGAGGGCAGCGAATTTACCGTTAAGGAATATACAAGAAACACCTTCCGTGAGCTGCTTGTGGAAGGAGCTGTGTAATGGCTAAAAAAATCTGCATACTTGTCGGTCACGGAAAATCGGATAAGGGCGGATACGACAGCGGTGCGGTCAGCATCGGCGGCAAATACCACGAATTCAAAATTGCAAGAGAAATCGCAAAGCACGCCGCCGAATATCTTAACTGTGACATAATGAATTATGAAGGCAACCTCACTCTCAGGCAGAGAATAAAAGCGGTTAATTCATCAAAATACGATTTTATTGCCGAGGTTCATCTCAATGCGGGCGGCGGCACGGGGCCCGAGGTTTATTATTATCACGGTTCGCCCACGGGTCTGAAAACCGCCAAAGCGATATGCAAGGAAATTTCTTCGCAATTTTCGGTAAGAAACAGAGGACCAAAGGTTAAAATGGGCAAAAACGGCAAGGATTATTTCGGAATAATCAGGGATACAAAGCCTTGTGCGATTCTGATTGAAACTCTTTTTATAGACCGTATTTCCGACCTCAATAAACTGACCTCTGCCGAAGGACAGAAAAAATGCGGTCAGGCAATCGGAAAAGCCCTGAAAAGCACTTTGCTCTGATTGGGGTGAAAGAATGGACTGGGATATACTGTTTTCTTTTCTCGGCTCCGCTGCAGGGTGCATAACGGGAATAATCACCTCTCAGAGGCTGACAGGCTACCGTCTTCAACAGCTTGAGGCAAAAGTAAACAAGCATAATAATCTTGTTGAAAGAATGACGGCAAGCGAAATCAGAATTCAGAATATAGAAGAAAGGATAAGAGAAAGCATATGAATAAAATCAAGGATATTATTTTTGCACTTCAGGGCGTTACCCCCGGTGCGTGGGCACGCCTCGGAATTCTTGTTGCTGCAATCATAAGCACCGCACTCCGCCTTTTCGGAGTTGATGCGGTTGATTTCGGCAGCGAAAGCTTTGAAAATGCAGCCAATATAGTTGTGCTTGTTGCAAGTGCCGCAGCGGCATATTGGAAAAACAATTCCTTCACCGAAGCCGCACAGGCAGCCGATGAAGTGCTTCAGATTATAAAAAACAGAGAAAACGTTTGATTTTTTCTCTTGACAAAAAACCGTTCCTTCATTATAATAACATCTGCACTTGAGTGCAGGTGAGGACGTTTAGCTCAGCTGGTAGAGCATTCGCTTGACGTGCGAAGGGTCAGCGGTTCAAGTCCGTTAACGTCCACCACATTGAAGAAATCCGAACTTAATGCCAATCGGCAATGGGTTCGGATTTTTTGTTTTTAAGCCGCTGATAGAGAGTATTTTTGCAAAAACCAAAAGAATTTTTATTTAATGCAACCTTTTAGGCTTTTCAATCGTTCTGTTTAGTGAAAGGAGATGATGAGATGAAGGATGATTTTGAACTGCTTGTTGAAAAATATGCAGACACGGTAACACGCATATGCTATGTTAATCTCGGGAGCCGTGCCGATGCCGAGGACGCTTGGCAAAGCGTTTTTCTGAAGCTGTTCAAATCCAAAAAGATTTGGCAAAAGCCCGATGATGAAATACGCAAATGGCTTATAACCGTTTCTCTCAACGAATGCCGCGATATTAAAAGAAAGCTTTTTCACAGAAATCATTACGATATTGACGAACTGAACATTTCTTATTCGGAAGATTTTGACAAGGACTTAATATGGGCGGTTAAAAATCTGCCGACCAAATATCTGCAGGTTATTCAGCTTCATTATTTTGAAGGTTATTCGGTCAATGAAATCTCGCAGATTCTTTCAGCAAATGAAAACACAGTTAAATCCCGTTTGAAACGTGCAAGAGAATTATTGAAAGGAGAGCTGAGCAATGAATAAGTTTAATGTTGAAACTCCGCAGGAGTGGAAAAGCCGACTTTATGCAAAAACAAGCGGCGAAGAGGGAACAAAAGCATTCCGCTTCAAGCCCTCTATGGCAGCAATATCTGTTATTCTGATATTTGCTCTGACAACATCCGCTTTTGCTTTTTCGGCAATACCGGACTTTTTCAGAAGCATTTTTCAGGGAAACAACGAATATCTTGAGCCGCTGTTTGTGCAAAAAAACATAGCGTTTGATTCCGACACAGAGGATATTGAGGTTTTATGTGATGGAATAATGGGGGATAAAAATAATATAGCCGTAAGCTTTACGGTAAAAGCAAAGGGAGACACCGTGTTTGATATAAACAACATCTATGCTTTTGAAACGGTTGAATTTCGCTTTGACAGCAAATCTCCCTCAAACAGCGACGGTTATTCCTCAACCTTCGGGCTGAATTATTCCGACAGCAAAACATTGGTTGGAGATTTGTATATTTCGGGCAGAAGCGGGAACGGCTTTAGCGATAATAAATTAAAAATAACGCTGAAAAATTTAGAATGCCTGAAGCCGTATGATGCTGCGGGCTTTGAAAGGATTCTGAGTTGCAGCCTCACAAGCGAAATATCAGTTGATTACACGGATACCTCAAAAGAATTATCTGCTATTAAATCCGAAATCGCATATAAAGATATGATTTTCAGCCCCGTTTGTTCTGAAATCTCAAATATTTCTTTAAACGCAGAATTCAAAATGATTAAAGGAAACGCCAAGGATTTGGGAGAAGCTTATCCGTTTGAAACAATAACCGTAGCTTTCAAAGACGGAACCGTTTCAACGTTTAATTTCAAAGA
This sequence comes from uncultured Clostridia bacterium, assembly GCA_937880805.1. Classification (GTDB taxonomy): domain Bacteria; phylum Bacillota; class Clostridia; order Oscillospirales; family Acutalibacteraceae; genus CAG-177. Next base: position 3,959 of record CALGRR010000023.1, on the reverse strand, counting down.
GAAAACCCAAAATCAGAATATTTTCTATGTCAAATCGGTAACGCAGACAGAGGAAAGCTATATTTTTTCGGGAGTATTCGGCGATGCTGTTGATGCATCGGAGGTTTTCTCGGTTAAATTTAACGGCACAGAATTATTCACTGATAAGTAAAATCGCTGCAACAGTATAAATCCGGTTGCAGCAACATCTGTTTCACCAAACTCCGGAGTTTTTGCTTCGGAGTTTTTCTTATTTTAACAATAAAATATCTTCCAATATTTTTATTGATGTGATATTATAATCCCGAGGTGAGTTTATGTTTGCTGAAATCTATAACAAAGATATTAAAATTGATTATAATCACGCTGACGGCTTCAACCGCTATCCTTCCGACCTTAAAACAGAATATATTCAATCCGTTGAAGAGGGTCTTGATATAGAAAAATACAAGGATTTGTTTGACTCCGTTGCCGCTATGCCCAACGGAGAATACAAAACCCGTATGAGCGATATAATATATGAAATGGTTGTAAATTCAAAAATCAGGTCGGGATATAAATATAATGAGCCCTCTGCATATAACGAAATCAAAGCATTGAGAAAGCCGCACGAATTTGAGGCAAAAATGCCCGACGGCGAAACCTTACGCAAAAAACTTCTCGGTGCGTGGCTCGGAAGAGCCTGCGGCTGCCTGCTCGGAAAGCCCGTTGAGGGCATAAGAAGCAATGAGCTTATTCCCCTGCTCAAGGAAACGGGCAACTATCCTATGCACCGTTATATATTAAGCTCCGATATAACCGATGAGGTTTGCTCGCATTATAAATTTTCGCTCAGAGGCAAGCCTTTTGCCGATACGGTTGACGGTATGCCCGTTGACGACGATACCAACTATGTTGTTCTTTATCAGAAGATAATTGAGGATTACGGCAGAGATTTTAAACCTGAAAATGTTGCATCGGCGTGGATGAAATACCAGTCCGTTCAGTCATATTTCACCGCAGAAAGAATAGCTTATGTTAATTTTATAAACTGCATTGAACCTCCCGCCTCGGCAATGTATAAAAATGTTTGCCGCGAATGGATAGGTGCCCAGATAAGAGGCGATTATTTCGGATATATCAACCCCGGCAAACCCGAAGAGGCTGCTGAAATGGCTTTCAGGGATGCGTGTATTTCCCACGTTAAAAACGGCATTTACGGCGAAATGTTTGCTGCCGCAATGATTGCTTGTGCCGCAGTTACAGATAATATTGATGATATTATTCTCGGCGGTCTTGCACAGATACCCGCCACATCAAGGCTTTACGAAGCTGTTATGAAAATATTTGACGGTTATAAAGACGGAATGACGCCCGAGGAATGCTTTGATATGATTCACTCCGATTATGATGAGCACACAGACCACGGCTGGTGCCACACGATTTCAAACGCAATGATTGTTACCGCCGCACTTCTTTACGGAAACGGCGATTTCGGCAAATCAATCTGCTTTGCCGTGGGAATTGCTTTTGATACCGACTGCAACGGAGCAACCGTAGGTTCAATACTCGGAATGAGAAACACAGCAGACGGAATTGACGAATACTGGAAAAATCCTGTTAACAGCAAAATTCACACCTCTATATTCGGAGTTGAAACCGTTGATATAGAGAAAGCGGCTGAAAAAACTCTGGAACATATTATTTAACACGGAGTAATCTATGGAACTTGTATTATTAACCGCCCTCGGTGTTGGCGGAGCAACCGTTATCGGTTCGGTTATCGGTTTTATCTTCAAAAAAATATCGCATAAGTTTTCGGATATTGTTCTTGCTTTCGCCGCAGGCGTAATGCTTGCGGCTGCGGTTATAGGACTTGTTATTCCGTCGCTCGAACACGGCGGCAGATTTTCACTTCTGATTACCGTTGCGGGCATCTTTGCGGGTGCAGTTTGCCTTAATCTTGTTGATAAGCTTGTTCCCCATCTTCACAGGCTTGCGGGCGGCGATACCGAAAAACACAACAACGCTAACCTTAACAGGGTTCTTCTTTTCGTAACCGCAATCGCAATACACAATCTGCCCGAGGGCATTGCTGCGGGCGTTGGCTTTGGCTCGGGCGATACCTCGCAGGCTCTCGTTATCGCAGGCGGCATAGCCTTGCAAAATATTCCCGAGGGTATGGTGATTATAAGCCCTATGCTGGCGGCAGGCGTTTCACCGAAAAAAACATTTTTGTTTGCTTCAATCACCGGACTTGTTGAAGTTATCGGCACTTTCATAGGTTATTTTGCCGTATCGGTCGCTTCCGCAATTCTGCCCTTTGCCCTTGCTTTTGCGGGCGGAACAATGCTTTATGTTATCAGCGATGAGATGATTCCCGAAACTCATGCTCACGGAAACGAGCGAGGTGCAACCTATGCAATTCTCGCCGGCTTCTGTCTTATGCTGGCAACAGATATGCTTCTCGGATAAAAAAACACGCCGTTTTTTCTTAAATTTAATAAAATGTTTAAAAATAACTATTCCATTTTTTGAAACGATGTGTTATAATCTGATTATACATCCCCCAAAAAGGGGAAAAATAAAACGGAGGATATAGAAATGACTTCAAAAAGAATTATCGCAATGCTTATGGCTATGCTTATGCTTTTCTCAGGCATGGCTGTTACCGCAAGTGCAGAAGCACCCGAATTTGACAAAATCACACTTAATGCAAACAACTGCTATGTTGACATCGAAAAGATCGAAATCGTTGTTGATAATGCAAAGGTTTCTGTTGGCGAAACAGCGTATGATGTTGTTTTCTCTGCAACACAGAAAGATGACTCAACAAAAACTCTTCGCAGACTTGTTGACACAGAAACAAATCAGACTGTTTTCACCGGCCCCACAACCGGCAAAACCTACACAATTCAGGGCTATATCACTATAGACGAAACCGATTATGTTGCATCAAACGCATTTGATGTTGAGGTTCTTCAGTCTCAGGCAGCCCCCGCTTCACCCGTTCCCCTTAAGAAAACATCAACCAGCATCACAATTAAGGCTGTTGCAAACTGCGAATACAAGATCAACGACGGCAAATGGGTAAACACCGCTGTTTTTGAAAATCTTGAGCCCGAAACATCCTACACCGTTTATGCAAGATACAAGTATGTTGCAGGCAAATATTATGCAAGTGAGGCTTCAGAGGTAACTCTTTCAACCCTCAAGGCATCAAAGGGCACTGCAGCAACTCCCGTTCTTAAGGATAAGACCAACAACTCCATTACCGTTGTTGCTGAAGAAGGTGCAGAATACTCAATCGATAAGGGTGCAACCTGGAACAAAACAGGTTTCTTCACAAACCTCAAGGCAAACAGCAGATATGAAATCATCGCAAGATATACCTATGATGCAAACGTTGAAGATGCAAGCCCCGTAAGTGCTGCTCTTGCAGTTGTTACAAACTCAAAGGCAAACAGCATTGCAACAAAAGCTGATTGCAAATTTGAAGTAACAACCGAAGGCAACCTTTATGCAAAGCGTTCATTCAGCTTCAAGGTTACCGGTGCTGCTCCCAAGGATTACGGCTCGGTTCAGTTCGGTGACACAAGACTTATTCCCGTTACATTCACAGTAAGAATGAACGGTGCTGCTCTTGAAAAGGATGTTGCCCTTACTGCAGACAGCAAGGTAAACGTTAAAACCGGCATCGTAACTCCCACCGAAAAGGGAAAAGTTGAAATCGAGGTTACATACCGCACAGAAGAATATAACGGCACAGACTGGGTTAACACAAACGAGGATAAGGTTGCTTCTTATGAAGTTGAGGTTGGCACAGAATATAACGCTGCAAGAGAATTCTTTGTAAAGCTTGCAAACTTCTTCCTCAATACTCTTCCCAACATCATTCTTAAATTAATGGGTACAGCAAAATAATTAATCTAAAGGCTTCGGATTTTGAACAGGTCCAGTAAAAACGGACAATGAAAAAAAGAGCCTCCTATGGTAGAATT
>CALGRR010000022.1 GCA_937880805.1 uncultured Clostridia bacterium | reverse complement strand
CGACAAACAATTCCCGCCGAAAGAAAAGCTGAAACTCCCCACACAACTGTTTTAATCTGACCGAACAAAAAGAGCCGTCCGAGCAATCGGGCGGCTTGATGTTTAAAAATCGGTTGACTTAATGTATACTTTATGATATATTGATACAAACTGATACTAATTACTATCAATTTGGAGTTTGTTATGGATATAAAGCTTTTTACAAAAATGCTCAAAGACAAGCATTTTTGTAATCTTGAGAAAATGAAATACAAATACAGTGGGGATTTTGCGGAGTTTATGCAGACTCTTTCCGAGCTTTATTACAAAGAACTGCCCATTTTGGACTTCAACGGAAACAATATTGTTTTCATCGAAAACCATGCGGCGGTCAGTCAGAATGCGGTCAAATTGCTTCTGAAAAATCAGAGCAATTATTACGGCGTTAAAACAGCCGAAGATGAAATTGTGGCTACTTCTGCTATTGAAAACATTGATTTCAGCCGTGACAGTGTACGAAATATTCTTAAGGGCTATGCACCGAAAAACGATCAAGAAAGCAGAATTCTTGGTATCAAAAAGGGATTGGAATTTATTGCCGATACTTCCAACAAAATCACGGAAGAAAATTTGCACAAGCTCTATATGATGACCGTCGGCGATTTCCTTGAAGGCGATGACAGGCTGAATAACGGTGAATTCTACCGTCACGATACCGTTTCTATTGTAGGAAATCAAATTGAGCATATGGGTGTTCACTATAAAAAAATACCCGGATTTATGAAAGCTCTTATTGAGTTTATAAATGCCGATGACGGCATTAACGACCTTATTAAAGCGGCAGTGATTCATTTTTATTTTGCCTATGTTCATCCATATTTTGACGGCAACGGCAGAACGGCAAGGTTAATGCATCTTTGGTTTCTCATTCAAAAGGGTTATCAGTCAGCTCTCTTCATTCCGTTTTCGGGTTTGATTGAAAAAAGCCGCAAGGCATATTATGATGCGTTTTCGGCGGTTGAAGATAACCAGATATTCAGCGGTGTAATCGATGTAACACCGTTTGTGCTTTATTTTATTGAAAACGTTTACAACAAGATGAACAACTCAACGGATACCCTTTCAGCTTATGATGAAGCACTGAAATCGGGTGAACTTACCGCAAAGGAAGTTGCATTGTGGCAGTTTGTCATTTCGTGCTACGGCACGGAAGAATTCTCCACCAAACAGCTTGAAAAAGACTTTGGTAATGCCGCTTATGCAACAATCCGCAGCTTTGTACTCAAGCTCGAAAAGCTCGGACTTCTCACATCAGTCAAGTACGGAACAAGAACTAAATACAAGGTTGCAGAGTAAAGCAATAGCCGTCCGAGTAATCGGGCGGCTTTAGCATTTATACATATATAAGCTCTGTATTTACAATTTCGGTAGCACGGTGGCGGATGTTATTCATTCGCTGTACCCATTCTAGTTGGTTTTGCTCTTTGAGTTGTTCGGTGATGCCTTCGGCATTTGCCATTTCTTCAACAAGCCGAGAAAACATTTTCTCTGCCTGACTGTCGATTTCAGCAAGATGAGAAAACAGAGTGCCGGTCATTAGCATTATATTGAACTGCACGCTTTTGTTATGTTGGAGATAATCACGGTGAGCGCAACCCCATCTGCCGACGGGCTTGCTGTCCTCGGGTGAAAGTGTGATATTCGGGATTTGGTAATCGCCGACTGTGCGGTAAGTAATATTCATTTCATTCATCCTTTCTTCTTTTCAATGAATGTATCGTATGTAAATCTTGCGCCGAGCCTGAAACCGACGGTGAAGCTGTCTGCGTTGCAAAGGCTTGAGAAGTTTGTGTATGTTTTTACATAGCTGAGAAACAGCTCTTTCTCTTTGTCGGCGAGTATTGATGTCAGCTGTTCTTCCTTGCTTGCAAGGTCGCTCAGGCTCTTTTTGACCTTTGCCGTCAGCTCGGTGGTGCATTCCTGCGTCTCGATATTTCCGTAGTAAAAATCCTCAATAAAGTCTGACACAGTATCACCCCTTATCGCTCGGATTTGCTGATGATTTTAATGAGCAGCTCGTCAACATCTTCTGTGGGGATACCGTCCGAGAGAAGCATATTACGGAACTCGTTCATTCCGTTGATTAAAAGGTTGCACTCAAAGTCCGTGAGTTTCAGTTTTGTTTTCCTATTGAACATAAAAATGACCTCCTTGTATTTGGTAACACCATTTTACAAGGAGGGCTGTGTTTTGTCGAATGTGCGGGATTAACTATAACTCAAATTTGACTTTTGCCGATTTATTTGATTAATAATATGATTTAGATTCTCGAGTTGTTATAATAAAAAGTTACCTATCCTTTCTTGTTAATCTTTGGTTTTTACTGAATACTCCTTTGAAAAAAGATTTGGGAGACAAATATCTCTTCTTAAATCATAATCTTTAACAGCGTTCTTGAGGCTTCGTTTAGGATCAGTTGTAACAGAATCTTGAAGTAATTTAGCAGGTTCCTGTAGGATCCTAATTGTATCTTCATCCAATTGTTTTGATAAATAATAATCCTCCGTATATAGAAAAACAATACGATTGATTATTTCAAGCCTCTGCTCCTGTGCCATATCGGCTATATTTTTTTCAAACTGTGTATACCGTGTGCTGTTTGAGTCTATAAACATAATCACTGCTGTAGCCCCTTTTAACGGAAAGATAGCAATGTGCAGATACTCGATTTTATAGTTGTGTTTATGGTTAAAGTTATCGTTGATTATTTCACCGTCGATACCGGTAACTAGAGGCACCATACCTTGAAATGCTATAGGAGAAGTGTAATTTAATTTATCATATGAAACTACTCTGATCCAACTTTTAGAAGTAGTCAAAAAGGATTTTGAAATATTATAGATTTCATAACATTCTTGAACATCACGCTTTTTGGTTCTTATTTGAGCATCAAGCATCGCATTTACAAATAAAGATAACATCGGGTTCTTTTCTTTCATTATTTGTTTAGATGCTTCAAACAGTTCTATTTCAGTTTCGTGTTTATAGATGTCTCTTAAGGCATTTTTCAATGCTATTTGATTCAAAGCCTTTTCTGTTGGATATGTTTCATATGCTTCTGCTTTTTCGTAATCTTGAAAGACACTGCCATCACAAGGTTTGCAAATAATATGAAAAATTCCAGCATTACTTATTCCAGAATCGTTATTTAATATTTTTGAATCTATTAATGTATTGAATGAATTCAATTTTCCATTCCATGCAATATTTTCAAGGCAAAACTTCGGAATAGTATGCGAGTCACAAAACCCACGCACTTCACCGCATAACAAGCATTCTTTGTGTCGAGCCTTTTTTCTTGCATTTTTAATTTGCTGATTTAACATTTTTCTTGTTTCGATTATTTGATCAGGCGTTAATCCCTGAGTGCTCATATCCAATATTTTTATAAATATCCCTCCTATAGGATAAACCTTCTTTAAAGATTGTTGATTTGATTTTTAGTTAATTATCCATATTGAATATCCTTATAAAATTATTCATAACAGACTTTGTAATTTTCGCAAAGTCTTTTTATAATTATAGCACAAAAACAATAATTATCTCAATATCTACACGCAAAAACTCCGCTTACCGATTGTTCGGTAAACGGAGTTCGTTTTTGGTTATAGATTTTTATATCTTATTTTTCGATTTTTCTTTTGATTTCTTCTGCTCTTTTCTCTGCTATATCAGCCTCAACATCGTAACCTCTGCTGCGGTAGATATCTGCCATTTTTATGCATTCATTATAAGCCTTTTCATATTCTCCCATTTCTTCATACAGACCGACTTTGCAATCCATTTCATCGCAGAAGTATGTTCCGATTTTCCCTGCTCTGTTATAGTATTCCAGTGCCTCGTCATATTTTTTGAGTTCCTTTGCGATGTCACCGCCGTGAATATACATTCGCCAGTCTTCGGGGAATTTTTTGATTGCATCTTTGAAAAGATTATAGGCATCATCAAATTTTTCAGCCCAGATAAGTGCAATCAGGAGGTTGTCTGTTTCTCTCGGAGTTCGGAAATAATTTCATCTTCTTTTTTCAGAAGAAAGAACATTCATATTCTCTGCATGCAGGCGAGCTGATAATTTTCGGGGTCATCGTTCGGGTCATCGCTAACTGCTTTGTCATACCACTCAACTGCAATGTCCCTGCAATAATTCATCATATACATATGAATCCAGGCGTAGAGCCACTTGTCCTCGGTTGACATCTCACCCTTCTTTATAAGCTTTTCGTATTCGATACGGCAACGCATAAAGTCCTCAGGGTCACGGGATTTCTCATAAACAGAAGCAAGACGCTGTGCATAGTTATCGTAAGCAACAGTGCTCTTCTTATAGAAATCATCAACCGTCACTTCATAGAGCCTTGCGAGTTCGGGCAAAGTCAGAACGTCGGGCAAAGTTGTTCCCCGTTTCCCATAGTTAAGGATATTGGTTAATCAATTTTGCCTATGAAGCGAAAATATATATCAATTTTTCGCTGATTAAGGCACATATCGTTTTTCGTTGCTTCGTGAACAACAATTTTTTCAATTAGTGAGTTCAGAAACTCGGCGGTCAGTTCAGTTGGAATTGAAAACTGTTTAATCAAAGCAATCCATTTCTTTGCGTTATCTACCGTTTCCTTTTCGGTTGCAAGCTCGGTTTCAAGATTTTCAATTCTCTCATCAAGTTCTTGCTGTTCCGTCTGAAACTTCTGTGACATCATATTAAAGTTGTATTCCGTGATGCGTTCGTTTGCCCAATCCTCATACATCTTTGCGAAAAGTCGGTCAACCTCGGCTTTTCGCTTTTTTGCTTTGTTCAGTTCATCTGTTTGCTTTTTGAACAAAGCGGCTTTTTCTTTTGTGCCGGACTGTATGAGAATTTCAAGCAGTTCGTCTTCGTTTCGTTGTGCATATTCCGCCCAATAGCGAAGTCTTAAAAGAACATAGAAATAAAGAACATCGTACCGCAGATAGTGAGAAGTTCAAAGCTTACCTTTTAATCCGTATTGTCTGTACGAAGAACAAACATAGTATTTTTTCGGGGTTTTGTTCTGAGTATTATTCGCAAAGCTCATTGCTTTCCCACAATCGGAACATTTTATAAGACCTGAAAATATCTGCGTAGTTGCATCTTTCATTTTCCGTTTTCTTGAAGCAATCTGTTCCTGCACTTGTTCAAAAACCTCTTTTGAAATGATGGCTTCGTGAGTGTTTTCAACTTTAAACCATTCTTCCTGCGGTTTTCGTATTTTCTTTTTGTTCTTGTAAGATATGTTTGTCTGTTTGTTGTGGATAGTGTTGCCGATGTAGGTTTCATCTTTCAAGATGCTTTTGATTTGACAAGTTGTCCATTGATAACTCTTTTCAATCGGCTGATTTGCATAGATGTTTGCAAATGTTCCATATCGGGTGTAGTTAAACCAACCCGGTGTCGGTACTTTTTCGTCGATCAAAGCCCTTGTGATTTTTGCTGAACCCGCACCGTGTACCGCTAAATCAAAAATCTTTTCGATAATCCATCGGGTTTCCTCATCAATTATGAGCTTGTTGCGGTTATTGGGGTCTTTTTTGTAACCAATCGGTGCGTATGTGCAGATTTTTTCACCTGCGGCAAACTTTGCTTGAAGAGCTGCTTTAACTTTTCGGCTTGTGTCTTTTGCAAACCATTCGTTGAACAAATTTTTGAAAGGAACAAAATCACTTAATCCCTTTTCTGTATCTTCGTTTTCTGTAACGGCGATATACCGTATTTGTTTTTCGGGGAATACAAATTCAAGATAATAGTCCATCATTACGTGTTCTCTGCCGAAACGGCTGAGGTCTTTGGTAACGATGCAGTTGATTTTGCCTGCTTCAACATCATTCATCATTCTGATAAATGCAGGTCTTTCAAAATTTGTTCCGCTCCAACCGTCATCTATGTACTCGTCAACGACATTCAAGTTGTTGTCTTTTGCATATTGACGGAGAATGGTGCGTTGTGTTTCAATTGACACGCTGTCGCCGAAGTTTTCATCATCACGGCTCAATCTCATATATAGAGCAGTATTATAAAGTTGTTTCAAAATAAAAATCTCCTTTCGTAGAAACAACCCACGCTTATAATACTTTCCACTTGGATTATATCGTAAACGCAGGTTTTATTCAAGACTATTTATCGGACAGTTACATTTGTTTTGACTGATAAATGATAAATTCTTCAATCAGTTGGTCGATTGTTTTACCCTTATCTGCAAAATGTTCTGATACTTCTATCAGCTCTCCGCCACAGACAAGATAAAGTTTACCATCTGCATCTTCTAAATAATGACAGTCGGGAAGATAAAGAGGTTTACAAATTTCTTTCCATTTATCGAGCCAATATTTCTTGCATTCGTTTTCAAAAGATTTTGGAACAGTTTCTGTGAAATCGTAACATTCGCAAAGATTGATGTTCTCATTTTCATAATCGTTTTCGTTTTTCATAAATTTATTACTCCTTATTCAATACTGTGCTTTTGTGTTTTGATATTTTGTCTTTCGATTTGAGATTTGTTTTGCTCTGCCGCTTTGACATTTGCCATAACAACCGAAATGATATATTTTGCTCGTTTGAGTTCTTCAAGGCTGCCGTAGTTGCTTTCAATTAAAGTGACATCGGCGGCTTTTTCCGTTTGCAGTTTTTCGAGTTCGACTTTCAATGATTTTGTTGTAACATTCGGATTGTCATCAATCCAACGTTTGGCTCGGTAGAATGAATTTAATTCCTTGCTGTGTTCGGTTTTGAATTTATCTCTGCCGAATTTCTTTTTGCTGTATTCATCTGCAACGGATTTATATTTCTCATAATCGCCGAGGAATTTAATTCCTTTTTTAAGTTCTTTTATTCTTTCATCTACGGTGTCGATACGGCTTTGAACTGCAGAAACTTCTTCAATCATTTTCCATAAAGAATCTGCGGTAGTGATGTTACGTTGCTGAAGAAATGTTACTATCTGTGAAACTTGTTTCAGGTCAACTGCAAGATCTTTATTGTAGAAATATCTGCTCTTACCACTGTGAGCTTCTTGTCGGGCGTTCAGATAGTCGATGAGAATATCTGCGATTGTCGGTTCTTTTTCTTCTTTGAATTCGGAAAGAATTTTTTTGATTTCTTCAATCCATTCTATCAATTCAGCAAGTGCTTTTCGCAAATGTTTTCTCACAGAGTTGAATTTAACAATATCCCGATTCAAAGTGCCGAGAATTGTTTCTTCACCTCTGCGTTCCATTTCCGATGCAGCGGGACCG
>CALGRR010000021.1 GCA_937880805.1 uncultured Clostridia bacterium | reverse complement strand
CGGAAGATTTGCTCAAATTTTCAAAGCTTCGGCTTGAGAACTATAAAAAAGAAAAGGAGAGGAAACAGTGAACGCAGAAGAAAACAGAGAATTGGTTTTGCAGATTTTTGAGGATGAATTTTGGGAACACGTTGACGGCACAAATTATGATAATAAATATGTTTGGTGCTCAAATTATGTTTTTAATCTCACAACATATGATAATGAACTTGACGAGATTTTTGTTAAGAAGATTTTTGAGGTTTGCAAGGCTATTCTTGAAAGAAAAACCTTTGAGTTTATTAAGGAAAGTGATGAAAAATACAGACAGTTTATTATTGTTTGTAATCTTCTTAGCCGCTTTGAATGGATTAACTGGGGAACATCAATCAGAGGTGCGTGGTTTGAGGAGAACCGAAGCAACCAAAAGCCCATAATTGAGGGTGACCTCGGAACAGTTTGCTTTTCGGAAGAGAATCTGAGGCTTTTGATTGAGTTTGTGGAAAGCGGTTGCAACTTGTAATTCGTAATGCGGAATTCGGAATTATGCGGCGGGATGAGGGCATCCCGCCCTACACGGTTAAGAGTGGTTATAAAGCCACCTCATCCGCCGCTGCGGCGGCACCTTCTCCTCAAGGAGAAGGCTTAAGACGGAACGCTGAGGACAGCGTTCCTTACGAACTCCCTCAGTCGCTGTGCGACAGCTCCCTCAAGAGGGAGCCTGAAAGCGGATTGATTCAGAAAAACATTTAAAGAGGAGAGATAGGAATGGACAAAGATACGGAAAAAGCTTTTATTCAGGATTTAAAAAACAGACTTTCACAAACAAACGTTTTTAATGCTTTGAGTCCGAGAGAGATAAGTGAAAAACAATTTTTAAATAATTGTCTTTTAATAATCGAGCAAAAGGAAAAGAAAATTGCAATGCTTGAGGCGAAGCTTGAAGCGGAAACGGCGGTTAAGGACAGATTCAAGGAGCTTTATGTTGCACTTGTTGTTGACAACACGCTGAAATCGGAAGGTGTTGAGGTATGAGTGTATCGGATGAGATAAATGAATTCTTAAATGTGCAGAGCACAAAGATTTTAAGACAGCGGGCAGAGAAAATAATGGAGCGAAAGCCTGTTGAATTACCAAAGGATATTAAGGTTTCTTTCAGTAAATTTACGGCTCTTCCGAAAAAGAATGTTTCAGATGAAAATACATTTGCTTCGATTGTAAGATTTGAACCGTTTATAAATGAACCACCAAGATGCACCGCAGACGAGATATTAAAAGCTCTTGAAGAGCTTTTAAAACCGCCGAAGCATAGTCCGTTCGGAATAGAGCTGTTTTTCTGCCCTGGTCCTGATGATTATGTTAGGCAGACATCGAAATATTTCGGTTATGCGTTTATGAGTTCAAGCGGTAGAGTTTTTGAGAACGGCAATGATATTGGAACACCAAGGGAATATGTCGAACGTTGGCGTAGAGAACACAATATTACAGAATGATTCTTATTTATTACATTATTTATTAGCGAAAATCGATGAACATTGAAAGGTTAATATCAAGCGTCGCAAAGAAGCATCCGTTCGGGTGCTTGCCCGCCTTGGTATAACCATTATCTTAAGGACACGGAGAGTTAATAATTCGTAATGCGTAATGCGTAATTCGGAATTAATTGCTTTGAAAAGCTGAATTACTCCCTTTGTCGCTGCGGCGACATTTCCCTCGGGAGGGAGACGGGGGATTTATTACAGAGAGGTAAAGAAAATGCCGTACATAAAGAGGATTGTTAAAGCAGGGGACACGATAGAAGTTAAAAAATATTACTCAACCCGCATCGGGAAGAAAGATAAGGGTGAGAGGGCGGAAAAGGTTAACCTTACTCCGGCAAAGATGGAAGAGGTTAACGAGAGAAATGCGGTTGAGAAGCTTACCTGGCTTCTCAATGCAAATTTCGGCGAGGGTGATCTCCATTGCCGCCTTACATATGCCGATGAATATTACCCGACTGCAGATGAAGCAAAAGAAAATATCAGACGATTTCTGCGTGTGCTTCGCCGTGTTTTCAAAACAATGGGCATTAAATGCAAAGAGCTTAAATATGTTAACGCTACAGAATACGAAAACAAGAGAATCCATCATCATATCGTTATTCCCGAAATCAATCCGAAAATCGTTCAGGACCTCTGGACTTACGGCAGAACATTTTTCTCTGTTCTTGACGGCAGCGGAGATTACAGAAAGCTTGCGGAATATCTTGTTAAGGAAACCCGCAAGAGCTACAAGGGCAAGCTTGTAAGCGGAAAGAGATGGAATGCAAGCAAGAATTTAATCAAGCCCGAAATTTCAAAGGAAATTATTGAGGCGGACAGTTGGACACAGTATCCGAAGCCCGTTAAGGGATATTATATTCCCAAAACAAGCATTGAAATGGATGTTGATGCATACGGCTTTCCGTATCAGAAATATGTGATGATAAAAATACCCGAAAGGAAGGGAATGCACACCGGCAGGTACCGGAGTTATAATGCGTAATTCGGAATTGTTGCTCCGCAAGAAATGAAAACAATCCTCAGTCCTACGGACAGCTCCTTTGCCAAAGGAGCCCAAGAGGGAAATTACGGTTGCAGATTTTTTTACAAAATAAACTGAGAAAAGGTTATGTCAAGGGGGTAGTGTTTCTATATGGCGTTCAAGGATTTTACAAAAACACAACAACAAACTATCAGGTATCTTGAAAGAGTTGAGAATGCAAAAAAGCAGGCAGACAGAAATATTGACGAACTGGCGGAGCTTAAAAGAGTTAAAGACGGCCTGCGTGCTTCTTTTTCTGACGGTGCGGTTTCACAGAATGAAAATGCACCGTATGTTGCAGTTTGCGAAAAGATTGAAGCAATGCGAAAAACGGCACTCAGAGAGAATGACGGTTATCTTGAGGTGCGTGAAAGGGTTACAAAGCTTATAAAGAGCTTAAAGAACCCTACATACAGTTTGCTTTTGCAGAAAAGATACCTCGATTTCAAATTAATGGAAGAGATTGCGGACGAAATGCATTACAGTGAGAGACGGATTTATGAGCTGCACAAAAAGGCACTTGATGCATTTTATAAAACAATGAGAGAGTGAAAAAGATTTCATTAAATTTCACCTTTAAGGTGTGTTAAGATATAAACTGTAGAAAAGACAGCAAGGGAATCCATATACACTCCTCCTTAAATACGGAAACCTCGGAGCTTAACGGCTTCGGGGTTTTCTTTTTACCTTTTTTCGGAAAGTGTGCCATTTTTCAGGAGGAATTCGGCGGTTTTGATAACAATAAATTTTTGAAAAATTACAGGGAGAGTTGGTGAAAGTGGCACAAAACGGCACAGATTTCAAATTAAAGCCAAAGCAGAAAAAGCTTGCGGAAAGGCTTTGCAGCCCCGATAACGATTTGAGCGTTAAAGCACTTTGCGAAGAGCTCAAGATTCCCCGCAGGACTTATTATAACTGGCTTGATAACGAAGAGTTTAACAGATATATGAAATATCTGATTGATAAATATGCGAACTCGGAGCTTGCGAATATCTGGAGGGCACTTGTGACACAAGCGGCAAGAGGAAAGATTGACCATATAAAGCTTTATTTTGAGATGCTCGGAATGATGCCCGACAAAAACGCAAAAGATGCGGGCGATGATGAGGAAGAGACGGGCGTTGTTGTTATTGCGGAGGTTAAGGAAAGAGAAGAATGAGCAGAAATGTTATCTGGCAGCCGCAGCCGAAGCAGGCGGAGTTTCAGAGCAGACCCGAATATGAGGCACTTTACGGCGGTGCGGCGGGCGGCGGAAAAAGCGATGCACTGCTGACGGAAGCACTCAGGCAGGTGCATATACCGCATTACAGAGCAATTATATTCAGAAAAACTTACCCGCAGCTTTCGGAGCTTATAGACCGTTCCATTGATATATATAAACTTGCTTTCCCGAAAGCGAAATATAACGAGAGCAAACACGTTTGGCGATTTCCTTCGGGAGCAAAGATATATTTCGGCTCGATGCAGTACACAAAGGACCGAAAGAATTATCAGGGTAAACGATACGACTTTATTGCATTTGACGAGCTTACCCATTTCACCTTCGATGAGTATTCATATATGTTCAGCCGAAACAGACCGAGCAAAAAGCCGCTTTCAGACCAGAAAACGAGAGTTTATATGAGGGCGACAACGAACCCGGGCGGAGTTGGCCACGGTTGGGTAAAGGACAGATTTATAACCGTTGCACCGCCTCTTACACCCGTTATTGAAACCCTTGAGGTCAGAACACCGACGGGCGAAGTTGTTGAGCTTGAAAGAGACCGCATTTTTGTTCCTGCAACGGTGTTTGACAACAAGGAGCTTCTTGAAAATGACCCGAACTATCTTGCTTCGCTTGCAATGATGCCCGAAGCGGACAGAGATGCATTGCTTTACGGCTCCTGGGACAGCTTTGACGGCCAGGTATTCAGGGAATGGCGAAACGATTCGGAGCATTATGACGACAGAAAATGGACCCACGTTATTAATCCGTTCCCCGTGCCGAAGCATTGGAAGATTATAAGATGCTTTGACTGGGGTTATACACATCCTTTTGCCTGCTACTGGATAGCGATTTCACCCGACAAAATCAAATACATAATCCGTGAATATTACGGCACAAACGGCACACCGAACAAGGGCATTGAGCTTAACCACATTAAGGTTGCCGAAAAGATTAGAGAAATTGAGGATACAGACCCGAATCTGCAGGGCAGAAAGATTATCGGCGTTGCCGACCCTGCGATTTTTGAGGAAAGCAGAGGAAAAAGCATAGCTTCGGAAATGGCGATGTATCCGAATTATATCGTTTTCAGCAAGGGCGACAATTCGAGATTGCCCGGAAAGATGCAATATCATTATCACCTTGCATTTGATGAAGACGGCGACCCGCTTCTGCAGGTTTTCAACACCTGCAAACACTTTATAAGGACAATTCCGAGCTTAACTTATGATGAGAGCAATGTTGAAGATATTAACTCGGATTTAGAGGACCACGCATATGATGCCGTTCGGTACGGTCTTATGGAAAATCAGATAACACCGAGAATGCATCATAAACCCGAAATACCTCAGGAAGACCCGCTGAATATGTATTCAGACGGCAAAAACGTTATAAGACTGAGAAGATTTTAAGGAGGAAATATGCTGCACAGCGGAATACCGAACACAGTGCCCGAACACAAGGAAGGCGAGCTTATAACCGAAAAGACGGGCGAAAAGATGCCCGTTAAGAAGATAACCTCGGAAACTGTTCAGAAAGCACGCACAATTCTTGATAAATACAAGGCGGGCAAAAAGAATCTTGAAGACAAGATTGTTGAGAATGAGCAGTGGTGGAAGCTCCGCCACTGGGAACAGACAAGAAAGACGGTAAACAAGGGCGAAGACGAAAAAGCGGATAACAGTTATATTCCCGCAACGGGCTGGCTTTTTAACGTTATAACCTCAAAGCACGCCGATATGGAGGATGCATACCCCGAACCGAATATTCTGCCCAGAGAAGAGGGCGATGTTGAAGAGGCAAAAAAGCTTTCTTCAATTATTCCCGTTGTGCTCGAGCAGAACGATTTTCACTCAACTTATTCGGATTGCTGTTGGTACAAGCTAAAGCAGGGTGCGGCGATATACGGCGTTTTCTGGGATGCGACAAAGCATAACGGCCTCGGAGATATAAGCATCAAAAAGATTGATGCGATAAATCTTTTCTGGGAACCGGGTATAACGGACATTCAGAAGAGCAAGCACCTTTTCCACGTTGAGCTTGTTGATAACGATGTGCTTATGCAAAAGTATCCGCAGCTTAAAAACAAAACGCTCGGGGGTAACAGCGAGCTTACAAAATACATATTTGACGATGCCGTTGATACAAGCGAAAAGAGCGAGGTTATCGATTGGTATTATCACACGAATTACGGCGGCAAAACACAGCTGCATTACTGCAAGTTTGTTGGCGATACCGTTCTTTATGCAACAGAGAACGAAACGGAACCCGTAACAGAGCCTGTCATTGACCCCGAAACGGGAGAAATTGCGGTTAACCCCGAAACGGGAAGTGTTGTTACAAGAGTTATCAAAAAATCGATAGCGGAGACGGGTTGGTATGACCACGGACTTTATCCGTTTGTTATAGACAGCCTTTTTGATATTGAAGGCTCGCCCTTCGGATACGGATATACAGACATCTGCAAGGATACGCAGGTGAGCATTGATAACCTCAACAATGCAATAGTCCGCAACGCTCTGATGGCAAGCAAGCCGAGATACTTTGCAACCGACAGCTGCAATGTTAATCTTGAGGAATTTGCTGACTGGGAAAAAGAAATTGTGCACGTTACGACGATGAGCGAAGAAACACTTCGTGAAATCAAGATAAGCAGTTTAAGCGGCACATATGTTGAATTCCTCAATAATCAGATTTCGATGCTTAAGGAAACATCGGGCAACAGAGATGTTAACAACGGCGGAACTCAAAGCGGCGTTACGGCGGCATCGGCTCTTGCCGTTTTGCAGGAAGCGGGAAACAAGGGCAGCAGAGATAACATAAGCACCACTTATATTGCTATGAACAAGATAACCTTTATGGTTATTGAGCTTATAAGGCAGTTTTACGATGTGCCCCGTCAGTTCAGAATTCTCGGTGCAAAGGGAGCAACTTCTTTTATTCCTTATGACAACAGCAGAATCAAGCCGCAGCCGCAGGGCACGGATTTTGATATGGATATGGGATTCAGGGTGCCTGAATTCGATATAAAGGTTACAGCACAAAAGGCTTCACCTTATAACAAGCTTTCACAGAATGAGCTTGCATTGCAGTTCTATCAGCTGCAGTTCTTTAATCCGCAGAACACAACGCAGGCGCTTGCCTGCCTTGAAATGATGGATTTTGACAACAAAGACGATGTTATGGCAACAGTTCAGAAGAACGGAACGCTTATGCAGGCGTTTACGGCACTTTTACAGCTTGCTATGGGAATGGCACAGGCTCACGACCCCGCTGTTCTGCCGGCAATAATGCAGAATGCGGCAATGGCGGGAATAGCGATACCCGCACCGACAGCACCTGCAGGTGAAAGAGTGCAGACAGATTCGACGGGTGCAATAAAGCCCGAAGAACACGCTTTTGTGAAGAGAGCAAGAGAAAACGCACAGAGTTCGACACAGCCGAATTAAGGAGGTAAACGGATATGGTTACGGTTAAATACAAGCCTGACAGTTACGAGCTTAAAATGAAAGGTCACGCAGATTTCGGAGAATTCGGCACGGACATTGTTTGTGCGGCGATTTCAACTGTTTTTTATAACTTTGCCTCAAAGCTTCGCTGTTACCCGCCTGAGGCTTTTATAAAGCCTTTGGTTATGGATGAAGCGAAGGGCAAGGGCGGTGTTTCAAAGATTATATGCAGGCCTGCAAAGGGATATGAAAAGCTTATTGATAACGATGTTATATATATGCTTTCGGGATTTGAAATGCTTCAGGGCAATTACCCCGAATGCATAAACCTTGTGGTAACGCAGAAATAATTCTGCTTCCAATATGAAGACACCACGGAAAGACGTGTGAGAAAGGAGCCTTGAAAATGGCTGAAAAAATAATTTTCAAAATTAATCTGCAGTTATTCGCTGAAGGGGCGGCAGCAGGCGGCGAGGGTGCCGCAGCGGCTTCAACGGGCGGACAAGCTGCAACGGGCGACACAAAGGCTGACCCCGCAGCCGCAACGGGTGAAAATCAGACTGACCCCGCAGTCGAGGACAGAAAAGCGGCATATGCAAAATTCAAAGCGGATTTCAAGAAGGAATATGACGAGGATGTTCAGCACTTCGTTAAAGACCGTCTTAAGAAATCCAACGAGAGAACTGCCGAGCTTCAGAAGAAGATTGATGCATTCGCTCCGCTTGTTGATGCACTTGCAATTCGTTACGGCATCAAGGCCGACGATGCGGCGGCTCTTCTTGCCGCATATGAGGGCGACGACAGCAACTATGAAAAGGAAGCATATGCAAACAACAGCTCAGTTGAGCAGACAAGAGAAACCCACAGACTGAAGAGAGAAAACGCTTCCCTTACAAGGGAAAAAGAAGCACAGGCGCAGGAGAAACAGAGAGAAGAAGAAGAACTCAAGGTTCAGGAAACAATCAAAAAGTGGAAAGAAGAGGCGAAGCAGGTTAAAACCGTTTACCCCGGCTTTGATTTTGACACCGAGGTTGATAATCCGAACTTCACAAGGCTTATGAGGGCGGGACTTGATATGCAGACAGCATATGAGGTTGCACATCATAACGAAATTATGAGAGGTGCAATGCAGTACACCGCACAGAAGGCGGCGGAAAAGGTTGCGAACTCTGTTAAAGCCAACGCTTCAAGACCCACGGAAAACGGTCTTTCTTCACAAGCCGCCGCAGTTACAAGGATTGACCTTGATAATCTGACACCCGAGCAGATTGCCGAGTATAAGCGGCGAGCACGCAACGGAGAAAGGATAGACTTTGTAAACAATTTCTAAATACCGCCTTTCTTCGGGAAAGGAAAGAAATATGAAAAAGTACACAGACTTTAAAATCAACCTTCAGCTTTTTGCTGACCCCAACCCCAATGTTCAGGTGACATCAAGCAATGATTTGTCGCCTGAAATGAAAACGGTCTATTCAAAGGACCTTATTAACACCATAGGTGCCGCACTTGTTCACGCACAGTTCGGCGACCCCGTGAGCCTGCCTCCCGGAGGCGGCAAGACTATTGAATGGAGACGCTGGTCGAAATTCAAAAAGGCTCTTACTCCTCTTGTTGAAGGCGTAACACCTGACGGCACACCCATTGCTGTTGGCAGCATTACAAAGACCGTTGAACAGTTTGGCGATTACACCACAGTTTCTGACGTTCTTGAAATGACTGCCATTGACAATGTTATTGTTGAGGTTACCGAGAAGCACGCAGAAAATGCGGGTCTTACACTCGACACGGTTGTTAGAAACGAGCTCGTTCAGGGCACCAACGTTCTCTATGCAGACAGAGTTATTACCGCAAGCGAAGGCACTGTTATTTCAAAGCAGGATTACAGAATGCTGCTTGATGAAAACAGTATGCTTACACCCGAAATGATAAGCAGGGCAACAACCGTGCTTAAAAAGGCAAATGCACCTAAGATTGACGGCAGCTATGTTTGCATTATTCATCCTTCAGTTTCACACGACCTTATCAACAACCCGAAATTCATCGATATTACAAAGTACAGCGATGCAACGAGAATTTTTGAACACGAAATCGGCAAGCTTCTCGGCGTTCGTTTCGTTGAATCAACAGAGGCTGTTATTTTCCACGGTGCGGACCTTTCGGCAGAAAGCAGAAACCTTACCGTGAAGGCATATGATGCAAGCGGTTTCATTACTGTCAATGAGACACTTACCGCTGATGATGTTGCAAAGCTTGAAGGCAGAAAAATCATCATCAAGGATTCAAGTGCTTCAACCGATACATATGCACTGATTGAGGTTACATACGCCGAAGGTCAGAACATCTATTTTGACGATGATCTTGGCACATTCGCTCCTGCTTCAGGTGACATTCTCTTCCCCGGTGAAGGCGGCAGAGAGGGTAAAGCGGCTTACGGATGTCTCTTCCTCGGCAAGGGTGCATTCAAGGTTGTAAGACTTAACGGCAAAAACACAGAGGTTATTGTTAAGGGTCTTGGCAGCAGCGGCACCGCTGACCCCCTTAACCAGAGAAGCACAATCGGCTGGAAGGCAGCGGGCTTCGGTGCAAAGATTGCAATTAACGAATACATTGTAAGAGTTGAATGCGGTTCTTACTTCAGCGACGAAGACGTTGCAAACTGATTTGATTTAACGCAGGGCGGCGGAACATACTGCCGCCCTATATTGAAACGGAGGTTTTAATTATGGGCAAAAATGCAACAAACACTGCACCTGCACAGACAGCGGCAGTACCCGAAACAACAGTTTCCGATACAACATCGGTACCCGAAACAACACCCGGTGTTAACGGTGCAACCGCACCCGCGACAAACACACCTGAAAACAGTGCCACAGCATCAGCTCCCACAACTTCTGCACCTGCAAGAAAAGACGGAAAGCCTGCGGGATATGTTCCGCAGAAGGATGATGCTGTTTATAAAGACGGCACCGTTGTTGTTGGCGGTAAAAAGAAAGTTAAGATAACAATTCCCGAGGAACCCGGTGTTAAGATGCAGGTTGGCGTTTATGCAAAAGCCAACGATAACACCGCACTTATTCAGAGAGGCAAGACGGTTTCTGTGCCCCGACCTTTGGCGGAGGTTATCAAAGAATCGCAGAAAAGAGAAAAGCAGGCGAATGCCTATTACTATGCGAAATCTAACTGACAGTAAAAGGCACCCGCAACGGGTGCCTTTTTAATTAGGAATGCGTAATTCGGAATAAATTTGAGACGGAACGCTGAGGACAGCGTTCCCTACGAACTCCCTCTGTCGCTGCGGCGGCATCTCCCTCAAGAGGGAGAGGGGGAAGGATTATTACGAAGGGGGAAATAAAATTGACGGTTCAGCAGGCGATTGAAAGAGCAAATGAAATGAGGCAGGGAAATGCTTCAAGTGATGAAATGAAAATAAGGTGGCTGTCGGAACTCGACGGCATTATATATAACGATGTTATTCTTACACATCACAAGGATGCAAAACCGTTTACACCGTATGAAGACGGAAGCGAGGAGCTTATTGCTGCTTTTCCTTATGATGTTGTTTATGTTTACTGGCTTATGGCTCAGATTGATTTGGCGGCATCGGAGCTTAACAAATATAACAATTCAATGGAGCTTTTTAATAAGGCTATTAACGATTACAAGGCTTGGTATAACCGAAACAATATGCCGATTGCAAAGCCTTCAATAACAATCTGCATTGACAGGAGGAGATAATATGCATCTTCCGTTTCTTAAACCGCCCGAACAGAGCGTTGAAATGATTTCGCAATTCGGCGGATATAACCACAAATTGAGCATAGGCGAAAGCGAATTCTTTGATATGAAGAATATGAGTGCAAAGGATTTTCCGCTTGCGGCAACAAGGCAGAAAAGAGGAACGCTCAAAATAGGCGGTTCTTCTTATGTTGAAAACGCCAAAGGAATAGTTGCGGAAAACAAGCTTCTTATTCCGTATATCGGCAAGGGCGACATCGGCGTTGAGGTTAAGCAGAATGTTGAGGCGAAGAATGCAGTTACTTTTGAGGAATGCTATAACGCTGAAACATCTGAATTAACAATCGACAGAGAAACAAACGAAAAATACACTTCAGCGGCTTTAATTGACGGCGAATTATATACAAAAATCTGCGGGTTCAGAGATTCGGAAATTATTAATGAGATTAAAAAAGATATTTCGGATATTACGCTTGTAAAAAGCAAATTTAAAGACGAAAACATTCAAAAAGTTGCAAGCGGTTTTGCACCCATCGTTAAAGACAGCGGATTATACCGCAAATATCCTCACGAGGGCATAGAGGCGGGATTGCTTTGGACAATAACATTGTTTGATGTTAATTATGTTCATATCCGAAGTGAAAGCGGAATTTTAAATACTTTAGGCAAAATGATTGTATCGGTTAATGAAAATGAGTTCCTTGCAAATGAAATTATTCGCAATTCCCTTGTAGGTGCGGAAATATATGTTGGTAAAAACGAATGGAGAAAGGCAAATATTCTTAGCGTTGAAAAACTCGAAAATGCAAAAGGTTTGCTTAACAATAAGTTCTGGGGATATTCAAAGGAAAACAATGTTCATCTTGAGAGACACGGGGATTGGACCATAACGATTGAAAATCCTACAAAAGAAGAAGGAACAATAAAAGAAGGCGACACTTTTATTGTTGCTTTGACCGATGCACTTGCAACATCTATAACAGAAAGAAAAGGCGAAAAATGGATTTACAGAAAGCTTAACCCGCCGACGGAAGTTGCGGTTGAGGCGAAAACGCCGACACATCTGCAGGTGCTTCTGGGCAAGACGGTTAATTTTTCGGGTGATGATATATATGTTTCGGGAATTGACACAACAGACGGGGCACAAAAGATTTATCTTGACCTGCCGCACGGTGCAATAACTGAGGGCTCAACCATTGAGGGCGACAGACTTTATATAACAGAGCTTGACCCTGAAACGGGAGAAACGGTAACAAGCGATATTTTTGCGGCAGCTGAGGGCGAGCACCGATTTGTTGAAATGGGTGCAAACCTTGTTATATTCCCCGAAAAGGTTGTTGTTAATACTCTGAAGAAGAACGCTGACGGACAGCTTAACGATATTCAGACACTTGAATTTGCGAATGTTCTTAAAGGCGATTATGCATACCGCCTTTGCGATGTGAACGGCAATAAATACACATCGGGCTTTGTTGGAAACAATGAACCCACAACATCAAACGGAAAAGCGTGGATTGACACATCGGAAGAGCCGCCGATATTGAAGGTTTATTCCGAGCAAACCGCACAATGGGTAAAAACACAGCCCTATTGTGAGATATATACACAAGCGGATTCGGACAAAAATCTTATTTCGGATGTGTGGCAGGTCGGTGATGCTATAGAGTTTGAATTCGGAGCCGAAGGCGGCGGAGAAATGATGAGACCGCAGAAAGAACAGAAATATTTTGTTGTTTCCGCCATTGGTGAGAATGAAGACGGAAAAAGATACATAAGAATTCCGCTTGCTTTGACTGCGTTCACGGAAGTAACTGCGGGATTGGAAACAGACACAATAACGCTCAAACGGACAATGCCCGAAATGGATTTTGTTATTGAAAACGAGAACCGATTATGGGGATGCAAATACGGACTTGTTGACGGCGAAATGATAAATGAAATTTTTGCCTGCAAGCTCGGTGACCCCAAGAATTGGCACCATTTCACCAATACGGCGATTGACAGCTATTATGTTTCTATGGGTGCAGACGGAGCGTTTACGGGTGCGGTTTCATACGGCGGAAATCCCGTTTTCTTCAGAGAAAACCGGATGCACAGAATATACGGCAATTATCCCGCAAATTATTCGCTTAAAACATATGACTGCCACGGAGTTGAAGCGGGAAGCGACAAGAGCTTAACGGTTATGAACGATGTGCTGTTTTATAAATCGCCCGTGGGCATTATGGCATTTACGGGAGCAACGCCCGTTATAATTTCGGATTGCTTCGGCAACGAGAAATATAAAAATGCTGTTGCCTGCTCGCTCGGGAACAAGATGCTTTTTTCAATGACGGACAGCAAAAACCAAAAGAGCCTTTTTGTTTTTGACGATGTAACAAAGCTCTGGCACAAAGAGGATAACCTTGCGGTTAAGGATTTTGCGGTTTACGGCGGAGAGATTTATGCACTGACCAATGATGATTCGCTTATTTCAATGCACGGCGTTTACGGCACGGCAGAGGATGATTTTGAATGGTTTCTTGAAAGCGGAAAAATCGGATTTATGACACCGTTCAGAAAGAGAATATCAAAGGTTACATTAAGGCTTCTTATGGAGCTTGATGCAAGGGCAAGCATATCAATTCAATATGATTCAAGCGGACACTTTGAACATATTTCAACTCTCAAGCCTGCGGGCAAGGTGAGAAGCATTGCCGTTCCGATTATGCCGAGAAGATGCGACCATTTTGCTCTTAAGATTGAGGGCAGGGGAGCTTTAAAAATTCTTTCGGTTACAAAATACACCGAGGAGGGTTCCGATTATGAATAACATTCCGATGCCGGTTATAACGGGCGTTACGGATGCAGAGAAGATACAGAACATTATTTCTTATCTTTCACAGCTTTTTTCGGACCTTGACCGTGTTCTTTCTTCAATAGGCTTTCCGAACCTTTCGCAGGAGCTTTCGGAGAGCATCAGAAAGAGAATAACGGAACATCAGGATTTGAGTGCATATGCGACGAATGCTTTTGTTAAGAAGCATTTTGAGGAGAGCATCGCACCTTATGCAACAGAGGGCTGGGTAAGGGGCAATTTTGTTTATGATTCGACGTTTTCTAATCTTGAATACAGATTTGACGAGTTGGTTGAGCTTGTGAACGGATTAAGCGGTTCGGTGAGCAGTCATCAAACAGCTATCGCTCAAATGCAGGAAGATATAGAGAATTTAAAGAGTATACACGGCATTATCAGTTAAATGTAGAAATCAAGTGAAATAAATCGGGGGTGGAAAAATGTCAATAGGCAGTTCACTTTATGCTTCCCCAACGGGAACGAAGAAGAAAAATTACAATTACGGTTATGAGGTTGACCGCACCAACAAATGGAGCAGCAAGCTTGAGGACCTTTATAACCAGATTGAGAACAGAGAAGATTTTAAATTCGATATGAACGGCGATGCTCTTTATAAGCAATATGCACAGCAGTATCAGCAGAATGCACAGCTTGCGATGGAAGACACCGTTGGCCAGGTTTCGGCACTTACGGGCGGCTATGCAAACAGCTATGCACAGACGGCGGGTCAGGCTATGTATAACCAGCAGATGCAGGGACTTAATGACAAGGCTTTGCAGATTTATCAGCTTGCACTTGACAGATACAATATGGAGGGCGACAAGCTTAACAATCTTTACGGAATGACGGCAAACGCTTACGGAATGGAGCAGGACCGCATCAATTCGGAAATTGCGGAGGCACAGTGGAACGCACAGTTCAGAGAGGGTCAGAGGCAATATAACGCAAGCCTTGCCTTTGACACGGCGAGAGCAGCGGCACAGGATTCGCAATGGGCGGCACAGCTTGCCTATGATTATTCGAGGGCGAAGGCTTCGGATGCACAGTGGCAGAAAACATTTGATTATAACGCCGGCAGAGATGCCGTTGCAGATTCACGCTGGGAAACCGAATTTAATTATCAGAAGCAGAGGGATGATATTTCCGATGCACAGTATAAGAAAAGCCTTGATTATAAATATGCTCAGCTTGCGGAAGAAAAAAGGCAGTTTGATTTGAGCGAAGGCATTGATGAAGAAAGCGGCTCTGTTGCGGGCACATCCGGAGATTTGAGTGTAAAAAGCGGACAGCATGCAGGCTTTTCGGCAGGGATGTATGAGCAATATAAAAATGAATTGGAAAAACTTTCACCGCAGGAGCAAAAATTTTCAATATATGACAGATATTATAATTGGGGTTGGTTAAACGATGAAATGTTCAATGAACTTGTGAAAAAGTATATAACAAAGGAAAACTGAGGTGCCGAAATGACAGAAAGCGAAAGAAAGCGAAGGTTGCAAAGAATTAACGAAACTGAAGCGAAAGCTTATGTTAAACAAAGTTCAGGTGTCAGTGGCTTTTCAGAGGAAGAGAGCTTAAGAAGACTTGCAAAAATTAATCAGGTTGAAGAAAAAGCAAGGAAAACGGCTGAGAGAAATGCTGCTTCACAAAGACGGCAGACTAACATTGACAGCCGTTCTTTAGAAGCTCGAAGAATAAAAGACACATATTATCAAAACGGCTATACAACACCGCAAAAATCAAGAGGAAACATTGATAGCCGTTCGGAAGAGGCTCAAAGGATAAGAGATAATTATTATGGTAAAGGGGTTACAACTCCAGAAGCACAAGAGTATGTGACAGGTATCAGATATAACAAACTCGGTAAAACAGACTTTGAACTTCTTGACAGCATTGTAAATGCACAGAATGAAGAGGATATTGCAACAACAGAATATCTTGTTCAGGCGTTACGAGGAATTGACGAGGATGATGCTCAATATAGAGTGCCTTCATCTTCGTATATATCAAAATCAACAGAGGCAAAAAAGAAACTTAAAGAATTGGGTTACTCTGATGATGAGATTGTAAAGCTTGTCCGTTACCATCAAGCAAAAAAAAACGCAGACATTGCGGAAAAGAATTCGGAAGATTTCAGGCAAATGGCGGAGGAACATCCGCTATTTGCATCGGGAATTTCCGTTGTATCAAATTTAGCTTCTCCTACAGGACTTATTGAGCTTGCGAGAGCAAAAGTGACAGATACACCCATTGACCCTAATTCAAGTTGGTACGGTGCATCTCAAATGACATCGGACATCAGAGGCGAAGTTCAGGAAAACTATGATTGGAACATAGATTTAAACAAAGACGGTAAGTCGTGGGATGCGTTTGATTTTGTTTACGGTGCAGGGATGAGTACCCTGGATTCTGTTGTTGCAGGAAAATTAATGCCGGGTCTTGGAATAACAACTCAATCAACCAACTGGGCAGTAAAAGCACTTGCAAGAACAGCAAACAGTATGCTTGGCGGTTCTCTTATCGGTTCGCAGGCAATGACATCTACAATTCAGGATGTTACAAGAAGAGGTGGTACTACAGAACAAGCGTTAAATGCAGGTATTGTTTCTTTTCTTGCTGAAACACTTTCTGAAGCGTGGTCGCTCGGAAATTTAAAAGGATTGCAAGAATCCGGCAAACACGGTTTAAAAAACATTGCAAAAGACTTACTTAAAAATTCAGGTGTAAACGCATCGGAAGAAGCAGTTACAGAGGCTGTTAACATTGTGTATGACAGATATGCTCTCGGTGACAAAAGCATTTTTGAGCATAATATTCGCACGTATATGCAGCAACAGAAATCTGACGGAACATATTACACCAGAGAAGAAGCGGAAAACCTTGCAAAAAAAGATTCATTAAAACAAATTGGCGAAGCTGCATTAAGCGGTGCTTTCCAGGGCTTAACAATGGGCGGACCTGCAAGCATACAAAATCAAGTAAAGCAACACAATAACCTTGCGAATACGGGAACGCTTGCGAAGGCGGCGGAGCAGACGGGAGCAATTATCAAAGAAGGACAAGCTGCCCCCGAAAAGAGCAAGGCTCACAAGCTTGCAGAGAGCATTGTTAAAGCTCAGGGCAAGGGCAAGGAAATCAGCGATTATAAACTCGGACTGCTTCAGTATGAGAACAGCAGGCAGGGTAAGGTTGCCGAGGGCACTTTTGCGGGAGTTGACAGCAAGGCTGATTTGGAAAAGGCTTTTGATGAAAAGCTTTTGCAGTTGACTGCAGAAAAAAAGAAATCTGACAACAAGGTTCGTCAGCTTTATAACGATATGCAGCATCAGAAGGCAAAGGACAGCCTTTATGAAGAATACAAGGCGGCAAAGAAACAGCTTGAAAAAAGCGGCGGCAGAGAGGGAATGCAGGAGGCTTTTGAGGAAACATTGAAAGAAGATGTTAAGAGAAGAGCCGAAGCGGAGAAGCTTCGCCCCGAAATTCAGACCGCAGACGGAACACAAAGCAAGCTTGACGGCAGCGGCATTTTCAAAAATTCAGAGGGCGTTAATACGGTTAAAACCGAGGACGGCAAGGAAATCAAGGTTTCGGAGCTTGTATTCAAGGATGAAAACACAAAGAAGCTTTATGATGCAACGGAAGGAATGACGGCAGAAAAAGCAAATCTTTTTGTTTCGGAATATAACGGCGAAACGGTTGCAGAATATAAGGCTGCTGCAAATTATTTTTACCGCCTCGGCTCAACGGGAATGACGGCGGAGAAAATAAGAGAAAGCTTTGCACCCGAATGGAGCGAAGTTTTGAGTGAAGAATCCCAAGCGAAGTTTGCTGACCTCGGAGCAGCAGAAAGACCCGAAACGGCGGGTCTTACCGACCTTACCACTTCAAAAAAGAGCGAAACAGAACAGATGCAATTTGACATTATTTCTGAAATCGGCAAGCAATCGGGACTTGAATTCATTATTGTTGATGATTGGAAAAACACAAACGGTGCTTTCTTCCAGGGCACAAACCGAATAGTGCTTTCACGAAATGCCGAATACGGACTGCTTACAAGAACTGCGGGACACGAAGCATATCACTACGTGGAGCAGTATGCATCCGAAAAGGCTGAGGAGCTTAAAACTTTTGTTTTGCAGGCTCTTACGGACAAGGGGAATAATATTGATTCTCTGCTTGAAGCTTATGACAAGAACCGATACACAACAAGAGAGGCACAGATAGCTGAGCTTGTTGCAGACAGTATGTTTGATGTTTTCAGCGACAGAAAGACGGTTCAGAAGCTTGCAAAAGAAAATATGACTCTCACACAAAAAATCCGCACTGTTCTTGACCGAACATTGAGCTGCATTGAAAAAGGGCTCAAAGCACTTTCTCTTTCGGGAAAAGCGGAAGAGGTTAAAGCACTTATTGACGAAAAAGATAAGCTTGCACATATCAGGGAGCTTATGACGGAAGGTCTCGAACAAGCGAAGAAAAACCGAGCTGAACAGACGGAAGGACAAAAAAATAACACCGCAGAGGCGGTGGATAAGAGCACAAAGAAAAATGAATTTTCTTATGAGGAGCTTGTTAAAAAGCAAGATATGAAGATTACATCATTGGGACATTTGAATGCTAAAGATTTAGAAACATATCAGCAAAACCATACTTTGTTTTGTAAGGAAGCGATAAAAAAGGCAAGACAAAAAAACAACGCTCGAAATTCTGATACTCAAACTTGGCTACATTGTAATGATATTGGAAAAGATATTTTAATTAGCATGGATAGCTTCAGACACAGCGGACACAGAATTACGCCGTCATATGCTGATATATGTATGAGCATCGGAGATATTTTGGAAAATGCAGTTGCAATAAACGAAATGACGGAAAGTAGTCACGCAGATAAGGCAACGATTTTATTGGGAGTAGCTCAAGATGAAGAAAACTTGTATTTCGTCAGAATGCTCGTTGATAACAGAAGATGGAAACTGCAAGAATATGACATCTTATATGCAATAACGAAAAGAGGCATAAAAAAAGAAGATGTTGGCATTCCTGCCCCGGAGTTTCAGAATGAATCTGTCTCCCGTACACCTTCTTTTATTAGTATATCCGATTTGCTCGATTATGTCAAGAATGTAGATTTAATTTCAACAGTTGTTTCTAAAGATGTAGCTGAAACACTTGAAATTGAAAGACCAAATGATCCTAAAATTTCGCCAAGTTTAGTATATTCCACAAAGAAAGATATGCCGCTTGAAGCGGTGTTTGGCTTTTACAGCGATGTTGTGAGAGAAAACAAGGCGTGGAGTTTGCTCAACAATATGCTTGAAATACAGACGAATTCTGCAAGAAAAGGAATTCATCTGAGAAGAAAGGATATTGAAACCGTTGCAAAAAAGCTGATTAAAGACAATTCAAGTACAATGACGGTTGAGGAGCTTACGGAAAGACTTGAGGTAATTTATGATTACCGTGCTGTGAGAGGCAAGTTAAGCGGCGGCGATAAGTTAAGTGACAGCGAACTCAATAATTTTAAAGCGTTGGCGGCAGAAACTGCAAGGGCAATTCTCGAAAAAAGCGAAAGCAAGGACAGTACACTTTGGGAGCAATATTCCGAAGTAAGGGAATTCCTTAAAAACACACCAATATTTATAACTGAAAATGTGCTTAAAGAAATTAATAATCAATTCGGCAGTTTTAAAGACTTCCGCAATCTGCTTTTCGGCAAGGTGAACCGCATAAGCACAAAGAACACCGAGGCGAGGAGCCTTGACGAGGTTTGGCAGGAGCTTTCGGAGCTTGCTCCCGAATATTTTTCAAAGGATATTAACGAGCTTGATATGCCGGGACAACTGTTGTATTTCTTTGATGCCATCTCACCGAAAATGACAAGCAATGCCGATTTAATGAACATTGAAGAACAATCGGTTTTGTTAACAGATGAAATTGTGGAAGGCTTTAATTCGGTTTTACAGCTTGCAACGAACGATGCAAAAACAAAAGACATTCTCAGAGATTATGAAAATGAGCTTAAAAAAGCAAAGGCGGAGCAGAAGAAAGAAGTTAAAGAAGAAAGCCGGAAGGAATATGACCAAAAGCTTGAAGATTACAGAGCAAAGCGTGAAGATACCGAGCGAAGACGTGTTACCCGAAACAAAATTGAACGAACATTTAATTATCTTGCCCGCAGATATGAAAAGGGCAATGATAATGACAGCGTGCCTGAAAGGTTAAGACCGCTTGTGGGAGCTGTTATTGACGGACTTCCCCACAAGGGAATGGCGGTTGATGCAAATAAAATTGATTCGCTGATTGTTGAGCTTTCAAAAATTGACCTTAAAGAAAGAGAAGGCGAAGAAAGCGTTATTACCGAGCTTATAAACAAAGTTGCAGCATTGAAGCTGAATCTTGAAACAAACAACAAAATATTTGTTAAGGATGCACAGGGTTCCACAATAAAGAAGGCGGTAAGCATCGATTCAATGACAAATGCAGAGCTTTCTCTGCTTCTTGATGTTCTTAATGTTGTTAAGCACACGGTGAAAACCGAACAGAAATTATTCAGTGATAATCTTAAGGCGAGCAGGGATGCGTATTCAATGGCAATTATTGACGAACTCAGCGATAAGCCCGATAAAAAGAGTGAGTTTCTTGAAAGTACGGTTTTGGGTCTTCTTAAACCGCATAATCTTTTTAAAAGATTCGGCAGCGAAACGCTTGTTAAGTTTTTTGAAAATCTTCGTGAGGGAGAAAACATTGCAGCGAATATTCAATATGATGCAAGGATAAGAGAACAGGAAATCAAGAAAAGCACGGGATACGACCCGAAATGGAAGCATGAAACGAAATCGTTGGAATTCAGAAGCGGCAAGGTTAATCTGACGATTGAACAAATTATGGCTATATATGCAACTTCCAAAAGAGAGCAGGGAAGAGCACATTTGCTTGGCGGCGGTATAAAAATTTATACCACAAAGGATATGAAGCAAGCGGCAAAAGCGATTAGAAAAAGTGAAAAGGATAAAGGCAAAAAAGATTTGCAGTTGCCTGAAATTCAAACTGTTTATCTTGATGAAACTGACATTGGAAAGGTTGAAAGAATTCTCTCACCTTCACAGAAAGAATATGCTGACACAATGGTTGAATATATCACCAAAGTTATCGGCGAAAAGAGAAACGATGTTTCAATGAGGCTTTACGGCATTAAGAAATACAAAGAAAAATATTATTACCCGATAATGACTGATAAAGCTTTTCTTCCCGCAAATCTCGGTAAGCAAGAAACTGAATCTAAAATTCAATATCAAAGTGCCGCAAAAAATACAGTCAAAGGTGCAGAAAACGCAGTTATTATTTCTGATTTTACAGAAACTGTTAATCACCATATTTATGAAAGCTCACTTTATTGCGGATATGTTATTCCGATTGCTGACTTTAACAAAGTTTTTAATTTCACAGATAAAATACCCGTGGGCGAAGGAATTGAAAGCCTTATTTACAGAGATATTTCTGTTCAGAACGAGCTCAGAAGAGTTGGCGGAAAAAATGCCGTTGATGAGATTAAAAACTTTTTGGTTGCGGTTGACAGCGGAAGCAGAACAGACAATATAATTCCCGGTCAAGCAAGGCTTATGTCAAAAGTTAAAAAATCTGCTGTTATGGGAAATTTATCTGTTGTTATTCAGCAGCCGACGGCTTTATACAGAGCAATGCTATATGTTGACCCGAAATATTTCGGAGTTTCGACTTGGTTTGGACCTTTGTCAAGTATGACATGGGCGAACAAAAAAGAAATTGAAGAAATGAGAAGGTTTAACGGATGTGCTCTTGTAAAAGAAATAGGTTATTTTGACGTTAATATGGGACGAACCGCAACGGATTATATCGGCGAATACAAGGTTGATAAAGCTCAATATAAAGACTGGAACATAACCGACAAATTGAATTATCTGAAAGATAACGGTATGGAAAGATTGGACAGCTTTATGGGTTGGGCAGCAAGCAAAGCCGATGAAAAAACCTGGGGTGCAATATGGAAAGCTTGCAAGAAGCAGACAAAGGCGGAAAACAGCGAGCTTTCGGGCGATGCACTGTGTGAAGCTGCTGCAGAGCTTTTTCAAAAGACGATTGCCGAAACGCAGGTTTATGACAGCGTTTTTACAAAATGCCCTTGGATGAGGAAAAAAGAGGGCTTGGCAATGATGATGATGCAGTTTATGAGCGAACCGATAACAAGCCTCAATATGTATTATCAGGCAATTCAGGAAGTTAAAAAGACAAAAAAAGGAACAGACGAAAGAAAGAACGCTAATAAAATGGCGGCACGGGCTTTTGGCGGATGCATTTTATCAACTGTTTATTGTGCTGTTGCAAAGGGTATTGTTCAATCAATGAGGGATGATGACGAGGATGAAAGCTTTCTTGAAAAATGGGTTGCAAATATTATAACCAATTCAATATTAGATCCGATAGGAATGTTGCCGATGATTAAAGATATAGTCAGTGCTTTACAAGGTTACGATTTAGAAAGAACCGATGCGGCAGTTTTCGGAACAGTTGCAGAAACTATTGAGGTTCTTATGAACGACAATAAAGGCATTGATGAAAAGATTTTTTCAATATTCAAGGCTTTAAGCCAGACAACGGGTATTCCTTTTATGAACATTGCAAGAGATGTTAAAGGTTTTATTAACCTTGCCATAACGGGATACAAAGCGGCCACAATCGGGAAGCAACCTACAACAGCAAAAGGTGTTGGAAACATTATGAAAGAAAACTTTGCGTGGCTTCCTCTCATAGAATCATCCTCAGATTATGAACAGCTTTACAGCTCTATAATTGACAAGGATACCCGCCACTATGACAAGGTATATAACAATCTCATTGCGGATGGCAAGGAAAAGAGCACGATTGAAAGCGGCATTGCAAAGGTGCTTGCAGAGAAAAACGGCACTCTTGGAGCTGCTTACACATTAACTGCTGAAGGCAAGCTTACCGATGCGGCAAACAAAATCAACGAGCTTAAAGCGGCGGGCTTTTCTGACAATGTTATCAATAAGGCTCTGAATACTTTTGAAACAAACAGAGTTAATGAGCTTTTGGAAGACAAGAGAACCGAGCAGGCGGCAAAGGCGAGATATAACCGCAATTATGAGGAATATGAGCAGATTATAAGTGAGCTTGTTGACGAAGGCAATAAGGAAAGCATTGTTATTAAAGCGATAGAAAAGAATAAGCTTGAGCTTGAAACGAGGGCAGCGGATTATTCTTTTGATTCAGAGGACACATATGACTCTTATGACTTGAGAAATGCGATTATTGCAAATGATGATGCGGCAACAGAAAGAATATATAAGCTTTTTGTTGAACAGAGCGGAGAAGAAGATGCACGCAGCAAAATGAAAACGCAGATTGTTAATGCTTGCAAGGATAAATTCATAAGCGAAACTAAGGCAGAAAGCTTGCTGAAAGAATATGTGTATAACGAGGAAATCAAAGAAGGAACAAGAAAAGAGAGGAGGGAAGCGGAAGAAAAAAGAGAAAACGATATATTCTGGGATATGGAGAAAATCCGAACCGGGGGCGAAAAATATGATGCTTTGAGAAGTGCTATTGATAACGGCACTGTAAGCAGCGGTGTTGTTGAACGATATACGGATAACGGCGTTACTGAGGGCAATCTCAAATCGTGGTTAACAAACAATTATAAAGAAAAGCTTCTCGGACTTGAAAAAGGAACAGCAGAATATAACGAGCTTTATGACAGTCTGATTGATGTTTTGACCGATGCAGGATTAAGCGAAGGTAAAGCAAAGAAAACAATCAAGGAATGGTATAAAGATTAAAAACGAAGAGGGAGCTTCGGTTCCCTCTTAAAGAAAAAGGAGCTGATGAAATTTGATTGAGTTAAAATTTTCTCTTGAGCTTACCAAAAACGGTATTCAGAAGAGTGTGCACGCAAAGGAAGGCGAAAGCGAATCCCGAAAGCTCATAATCACGCTGACGGAATCAGGCAAGGTTTATAACGTTAAAAATATGTCCGCAAGGGTATATTACGAGGACGGCACTTATTCTGATGCAGTAATTCCCGAAAGCGGGAATGTTGTTGAATTCGTTCTTCCGTCTGGGCTTGTTTCGGCAGAAGGGGTCAGAATATGCGAACTGCAAATCAGAAAAGGCACAGCTTGCATATATTCACCGATGTTTGAGCTTATCATTGAAAAAAGCTTCGGTGCTACTGCAACAGAGGATATTTTTGTGGGAGAGACGGAACAGTATCAACCTTTGATTTCAACAAAAAGCGATATTAAAGACAAAGAAATGTGTGAAGCAGACTATTTTGCTGTTCTTGATTCCGAAAAGGATAAGATTGTGTTGGTTCAGTGGTCCAAGTTCTGGGGGCAGCATTGCATTGACGGCTTGCACAGCATTGCAATGATAGGTGGTTTGCGTGAAGCACTTGACAGCAAAGCTTCAGCGAAAACCGTTGCAAATCATTACACGGAATTTAATCAAGCTTTTTTACTTCGCGACAAAAATCTTAATGAGTATGCAGCAAGAGCAGACAAGCAAATTCTTGAACTGCAAGAAGCAAAGCACACGCACGAAAACAAAGCTGTTATCGATAAGTTTTCTACTACGGAAGGCAAGCTTCTCTTTGACGGGAAACCTATTGAAAGCGGTGGAGGCTCAGGCTTGCCCGATGTTTCAGAGGCGGACAACGGAAAGATGCTTGTGGTTGAGAACGGAGCGTGGGCGGTTGCAAAATTACTTTCATTAAATGAGGAGGGAAATATGGAACTCTTTTTAAAACTGCAAGCTTTAATAAACTGGTATAACTATATACAAGAATATTTAAATCAATCAACAAATCAACAGAATTATGCTTTTTATAAAAATGAAGCAATAAAAGAAATTATTGATTTTGATT
>CALGRR010000020.1 GCA_937880805.1 uncultured Clostridia bacterium | reverse complement strand
AAATCATTATGCAAGCATATGATTCTTTGCATTTTGACTGACGTGTGAACTGTAAGCAAATACATTTATTCACCATCACTATATTCCAAGAATCCCTCACCAAAAACTTCTCTTGCATCTGATACAATTACAAAAGCATTTGGATCGACTTCTGCTACCAACTCTTTCACCCCCACAATTTCTTTCTGGGATACAACACAGTAAAGCATACATTTGTCTTTTCCGGAATACATTCCTTTTGCATAAAGACCGGTCACACCTCTGTCTAAATCTGCCAAAATACGTTTCGCAATAATGTCATGCTTATCCGTAATAATAAAGGCTGCTTTGGAAAATTTAAATCCTTCCATCACCATATCGGATACTTTTGCAGAAACAATAATTGCTATAATAGAATACAGTCCTGCATAAAGTCCAAACACATACAGACCTATCAACACAATCATACCATCTAATATCTGTAAAATCTGCACAATAGAATAATGCCTTACACGATGCTGAATAATAGTCGCTACCATATCTGTACCACCTGTTGTGGATTTCGACAACAGAATCAATCCGATGCCCAGTCCTGCAAGTGCCCCTCCATAGACAGACGCAAGAAAATAATCGCCTTGGGATAAATCAATCACCGGTATCACATACAACCAGGCAGATAATAAAAATGTCCCTATTGCCGTACGAAAAACAAATGCCTTACCCTTTACTTTATATGCCAAAAGAAATACCGGTACATTTAACAAAATATTGGTCAGCCACAGCGGCACACCTCCCTGAACAATTCCCTGTGTCATATCTTTCACAATAATTGCCAAACCGGTAAATCCACCCGTTACCAAACCGACCGGATCAAACATACACTGAATGGCAAATGCCAGTAAACCGGTTCCTAATATAATGAAGATATAGCTTCTAACTACATTTTTCTTATTTATAAGCTGCTGCATATTCCTATCCCTCTCATAGTTTTCTTAACATACAACCCACCATATAATACCCGTGGTAGTATATCAGAAATAGTTTTCGTTTTCAAGATGTCTCTTTCTCCTAACTTAATTCTATTTGTCAGACACTTTTTTCATTTTAAACCATTTTTTTCACTTTAGAAAAAGCAAGTCTTTTTTTCATTTTTTTCTCAAAAATAGTAACTTTATTATTTCTTCACAAAACATACATTCTGTTTTTTGTACTATGTAAACCACTTTTTCCACGCTTAATTTTGTGGATAACGTGGATAACTTCGTGTATAACTCGTTTTTTTCGATTTTTCCGGTTTTCTTAATGTGGATAACTTTTTTCTTTCTCCTTATACTTTTTTTTAAATTTCTTCCTTTTTTTACATTTTTTGTGCATCTTGCATACTTGACACCTTTTACATATAGCAATACTTCTTTGAATTTTCAAATAGTATGTGCAAACTGTCACACAACATTACTTTTACACGAAATATTCTTTAAAAAAGAAAAAAGGAAAACCTTCGTCCCCTTCACATAAGGAAGTGGAGGGGACGAGGGCGGCTCTTTAATCAAATTACGGTATAGTCATTCGTGGCTATGCCGTTTTTTGTTCTTTGGAACGCTTTTGCTTTCTGCGTTCTTGAAACATTTCTTCTAATTCTTCAGCGGTAGGAACATTGAGGATACCCACGCCGTTGTAATAGATGTCTATGGGGTAAACTGTTTTACCGTCAATGACCTGTTTTGAAGATATCATAATGTAAGCAATAAACTCGTGGATGATAGCAGGTGTCAGTTCCTTGATAGCGGTAAACTTCTTTGCTTTCTCAACAAAGACGGATATGTTGGCAGTTTTATCGTCCTGCTTTTCAACATCAATCCGCAGTTGCTCAGTCAGCTCTTTTAACCGCTTTTGCTCATCCTCGTAGCTCGCCGACATAATGGCAAACCGTTCATCGGTTAGCTTTCCAGATATGTTATCCTCATAGATACGCTGAAATAATACATCTAACTCGGCAATACGCTTTTCTGCTTTGGATAGCTCTCTGCGTTTCTTGGCAAGCTCTTTCTTCTGTTCCTCAGTGGATTTATCAAGCTGCCTTTGCACAAAGTCATTCTCGTAAGCCTGCACATAGTACAGAACACGCCGCATACTTTCAAGCACCAATTGATAGATTACCTTTTCACGGATATAGTGTGCGGTACAGTTCTCGGTAGCCCTGCGGTAGTTGGAGCAGAAGAAATATGCCTGTTCTCGGCTGTAATTATTGGTAACGCTGTAATACAGTTTTTCTCCACAGTCTGCACAATAAAGCAGTCCCGAAAACATACTGACCTCTCCTGTGCGGTTTGGTCTGCGTTTATGGCTTCTAAGCTCCTGTACTAATGCAAAGGTTTCATCATCAATAATGGCTTCGTGTGTGTTCTCAAAGACTTTCCATTCTTCCTTTGGTCGCTCTACCTTGGTTTTATCCTTGAAAGAGCGTGTAGTGGAACGGAAATTGACCGTATGACCGCAATACTCAAGTCTTTCCAGAATATCCGCAACCGTTCTTGCCGCCCACTTGTGCGGTACGGCAGGTAAAGCAGATGTCTTTCTGCCCTGTGACTGCCAATACTCCGTAGGTGTCGGAATACCCTCCGAAAAGAGAATGTTCGCTATCTGTGTCGGACCGTATCCCTCAATGCACAATCGGAATATCCTGCGGACAACCTCTGCTGCCTCTTCGTCAATCAGCCAATGGCTTGCATTGTCTGGATTTTTTCTGTATCCGTAAGGAATGACTGTTGTCAAAGGCTTGCCCGACATTCCTTTGTCACGGAATACAGCACGCACCTTTTTAGAGGTATTCTTTGCGTGCATTTCGTTAAACCAGTCCTGCACGGGAAGAAAATCACTTAATCCCTCGGCGGTGTCGATATTATCCATAATGGCAATATACCGAACACCCCATCGGACAAAATCTTCCTCCAATAACTGTCCGACAATCAGACGGTTTCTGCCAAGCCTTGAATGGTCTTTGACGATAATCGTTCCAATCTGTCCCTGTTCTGCAAGCTCTACAAGTTCCATAAAGGCTGGTCTTGTAAAGCTGACACCCGAATAACCGTCATCAACAAAGAATTTCGTGTTCTGAAAACCGTTTTCGTTTGCGTATTTGCTGATAATTGATTTTTGGTTGGTTATGCTGTTGCTCTCGCCCTGCAGTTCATCATCTCTTGATAATCTACAGTAGAGGGCAGTAATTTTATTTGACTGTCTGTTCAAAATAACTCCTTTCCGACAGTCGGATATGATTTTTATAGTGCTACTATTGTATCATATCTGCCACCGTACTTCAGCACTTTAAAGTGGTAATTTGAAAATCGTTACTGATTATTCGCTCAATAGCCTATTGATCTTGCTTACCATATCCTCGTTGCTGTCACGGTTAAAGTGGGAGCGTACCACATAGTAAATGCCGCCGATTTCTTTGACAAAATCTATATCCTTCGGTTTTGCAAAGGTGGCAAAGAAAGCAAGGCGTTCCTCTTTCGTCCAAGAAGCGAGCATATCGTCAATGCTGTCTAATGCTTCTCGGATAGTAATATCCTCAGTAAATTCTTCTTTGCTTGTTTCGTCTATATAGCTGTTCATAATCTTAACCCTCCGAAATGCTGAATGGGTGAGAGTTTTTATCCCCTCACCCAATAGCCCGTGAGAACACCCTAATATTAGACACTTAAATAAACTTTTTCAGCTTTTTTCGGAGAGTATTCATTCTTCCGTATATCGCATTAGGTTTTAGATGGACGATTTTAGCGATTTCCTTTGTGGAATACCCTTGCATTTTCATCAGAACGATTTGCAGGGTAAGCCTGTCCACCGTAAGCAATTCACAATACAGCTCCATATTTTCAATCTCGTCCAACAGCTTACCTACAGAACATACCTCAACCTGCCATTCTTTTTCTGTGACAGTATCAAGGTATGTATCCGATTCCTGCACTCGCTGATAAAACCGCCTGTCCGAATTGAACACCTCTCTGTCATAGGTGCGGATTTTCTCAATGGTATTTTCATCAACACCGCAATCACGCATTGTCTTTTCCTCTGCTTCTTTCCAGATACGCCATTTGCGTTCTTCTTTACCGTGGTTATATGCCATTCTTAATTTCCTCCAATCTGAATTTCTTGTTTTGAAAATCCAGATTGGCAGGCGGAGAACGACAGCCGACAGCATAAGCAACTTTGATTTTGGGGTAAAAA
>CALGRR010000019.1 GCA_937880805.1 uncultured Clostridia bacterium | reverse complement strand
TTTGTCAAATTTTTTCTGAACGGTTGCAAAAGTATGATTTATTACAACTAAAAAATAGTTTTTGGAAAAATAGAACTGCAAAATTGAGGTTACAGATCAAACTATACGCACCCCTGAATTACCGCACTCTGAGACCGTTGATATACAACGGTTTCAGAAGCTCTATTTGGTTAATTTTTAACTGTAATGAAAGTGTTTTTTTATCACTTGATTTTTGCAACTTTAAAGTTCGTTATGTGGAAAAAGTAAACGCAAAATCGGGGTTACAGGTCAAACTACACGTACCCCTCGATTACCGCACTTTCAATCCCTTATGTATCAACGGTTTC
The DNA here is from genome assembly GCA_937880805.1 of uncultured Clostridia bacterium. Taxonomy (GTDB): domain Bacteria; phylum Bacillota; class Clostridia; order Oscillospirales; family Acutalibacteraceae; genus CAG-177. The sequence continues at coordinate 10,245 of CALGRR010000019.1, read as the reverse complement.
AGGATCTACTTTTCCTACGTTTTTCAAAATATTAAAAGGAGTTATTTGTTTATGATTAATAACATTATTTCTTGTGAATTTAATATCGATACCGCCTGTGTTGAAGTCAAGCTCACCGACGGTTCAATGGTGTCAATTGACTGCATCGCCGTTGAAAATGAATATGCAAACAATATGTACGAAACATCCGAGCTTGACTTCCTCATCTACAACGAGCCGATGAGCTATGTCAAATTATTGCTCGGCGGCAAGATGGAAGAATATCTGAGTAACGGTACGGATTACACTCCGTTGTCTGATATAAGATAATACATTAAAAGCAACTCTAATGCGTTTTAAGATAAATCTTTTCTTTGACATATTGTTCTTAAACTGCTATAATCTAATAAATATGTAAATATTTGGATAAAAGGGGTGATATTTGTTGATAAGTTCTGAAAGAGCGAATGAGATTGCAAATTTATACTATAACGACATATATCATCTTTGTTTTTCGAGGCTTAAAAGTGAGGAAGATGCTGCCGATGTTTCTCAGGATGTTTTTCTTTTCTTTCAGGAAAACTATAATGAACTTGAAGACGATTATATAAAAGCGTGGCTTTATTCCGTTGCAAACAATAAAATAAAAGAACAGTTCAGAGCTATCGCCAAGAGAGAAAAGGAGCTTATTTACGGAACCGTGTTCGGTTCGCAGACAAGCACGGATATTCTCTATGAAATGGAAGAGGATAATAAGGTAACTACGGAAGAACTCGAGGAAAAGAAGAAAAGCATTCTTTCCTCGTTAAACGAAAAAGAGCTTGAGCTTTTTGAAATGGCTTACACCAAGCATATGGAATACAAAGAACTGGCAAAGGCTTTTGATATTTCCGAACACGCAGTCAGAGCAAGAGTTTACAGACTCAGATTGAAAATCAAGGAGAAAGCAGCCTTTATATTCATGGCAATTCTGCTTCTTTTTATGCGATTCTAAAAAAATTTCAAAAAAATATAAAATTTTTGCGTGACAAAACGCAATTTCCGTCATATATATATGAGGAGGTATTGTGTTTTATCAATCAAATCTATAGGAGGTGAACAAATCCATGGAAAATAACCACGATATGACCGTTGAAAGACAGTCTTTAAAAGACAAGCTTATGGCGATAATTCTGCTTGAAACTTCAAAGGACTATAAGGAAATGGACAGCGATCTTGTAACGGAATGCGTTGATTTTCTCATGGAGCTTGAAGGAAAACAAAAACTTACCAAAGCAGAAATCGAACAAAGAGTTAATGCTATACCGTTCAAAGGCAAGGTAACAGCAATAGGCTCATATGCTAAAAAGAAAATAAGAGCAAAGCGGCTTGCTGTTATTGCTGCCGTACTTGCATTTATCGTTGCGCTCTTTGGTATAATAGCCGTTGCTTCGGGTGATTTCTTTGACGAGTTTCTCAGAAACATGGGTAATTCGTTTCATGAATGGATTGAAAGCGGCCCTAAGGAATACGGCGATATAACCCTTTATAAACCTAATGAAACCAAGACTTATTCCTCAATTGAAGATCTTGCAGAAAGCGAAGAAATTGAGATTTTATATCCCGCTTGGTTACCTGAAAATGAAAAGATTATCAGTATATGGCACCTTGTTGAAGGTGAATCGGAAAGATATTTGCTACAATGTGAAAATCCTAATCACAGCATTAATATATTTTTCAATTCTGATTTGCCGAACGAGTTAAAGTTAAATAGTATAAAGAAAGAAATCGCAGGATACTTAGTGTACTATATTAAAACTCCGCAATATATACAGGCAAATTTTGTTTATAATAATAATCGTTATGCAGTGAAATCCGATACCGAAGATAATCTTTTCAGAATTATTGAAAATTTGAAGGAGATTAACTGATATGAAAAAAATAATTGCACTTATTCTTGTTGTTGTTTCTGTTTTTGGCGTAATGTCAATATCGGCTTATGCTGAAGATGCAAGCGAAAACACAGTTATTGTTACCGTAAATGAAGTTGACTTTATTTTTGATGCAAACACCTCTGAAGAATACCGCAACAAGGTTATTGCCCATTATTTTAATCACAGCGACGAAGACGCATCCGCTTACGGACTCACCTGCACACTTTTCGGCCATAAGATAGAATCTTCGGTGGTTGTAGCAATAACACATAAAGTTAGGGCAACAGACCCCAAGTGTTTACAGAAAACTTATAATGCAGAAACATGCTCAAGATGCGACTATACAAACTCAACATTGCTTGATTCAACATATATCAGCTGTTGCTAAATTAATTTATATTTTGCTGATGTGCTTTTTGTGCATCGGCAATAACCATAACCTTTGGGTGAGATAAATGAGAGAAAAATTAACCGTCAGCCTATTCGGTCACAGAATAATTGAAGATTATCAGACTGTCGAAAGTAAACTCTATGAGTTTCTCCGTATTGTGATGCAAAGAGGATATGGAGAGATAGAGTTTCTCGTCGGCAGAAACGGTGATTTTGACCTGATGGCGGCTTCGGTTATCAGAAAACTGAAAAAAGAAACGGGCAACGAAAATGCTTTTCTCTCCCTTGTTCTTCCCTACGAAACCGCTGAACTTCGTAACAACACCGAATCATTTGAAAGCTATTATGATTCAATAGAAATCTGCGAAGCCTCTGCCGACTGCAATTTCAAATATGCCATCGTTGCAAGAAACAGAGATATGATTGACCGTTCGGATATGGTTGTTGTTTATGTTAAAAACGAATCGGGCGGTGCCTATCAAGCCTTAAAATACGCAGAGAAAAATCAAAAACGAATCATAAATCTTTATCACACCCAAAACGAAAAATAACCGAGTTTGCTAAAAAGCAAGCTCGGTTAAAATTTTTTTGCGTGACAAACCCGATTTTTCGTCATATATAAATATAGACAAAAATCAGAGGTGATAATTTTGAAAGAATATAAACGCTGCCTTGCTATGATAAGAACATATCTGAATGACGAAACTCTTAAACTTAATGCTAAAAAGCTTGATGCGATTATCAGCGAAGAACTTGAAAAGCCAATAGACAAAATGGACACATATTTAATTGACCTTTGCCTGAACGCTCTTGTTGCTCACAGAACAAAGTGCGAAAAGAAGAATTGAACTATAAAACAGAATCTTATTTCATTTCAAGAACTCCGCACGATGCTGCTCAAAGAAGTCAAAATATGCTCTTACGTTTTCAAGTTCTGTCCAATCGCAGGTTTTGACGGGAACGGAATCAAGATTATAAATCCGTGCGTTTTTCATTGATAAGAATATCGGGGAATGGCTTGCGATAATGAACTGACAGCCGAAAAATCTTGCCGAATCATAAATGAAATTTGCAAGCTCTGTCTGGAGTTTTATTGACAGACTGTTTTCAGGCTCGTCGAGAAGATAAAGAGCATTTTCGCCTATGCGGTCAACGAAAAACTTCATTGCGGTTTCGCCGTTTGAACACATATCAAGATTTTTGCCAACATTCTGTTTCACATATTTTGAAAGCGAATTTTTCTTTGCCGCCGCATCGTGAATTTCTTTCCATCTGTCATAATCGTCAAGACCCTTGAACCGTCTTTCTTCGGGGTCAAATATCTTTGATTTCAGCTCAAAATATGTTTCGGACGCCTCTTCTCTGCGTGTGTCAATTCCTTCGTTGATGCTGCGCAAATCAAGAACATAATCAAAGACATCGTCACTCGAAATATAACGGATTTCCTGCGGCCTTTTGGCAAGCTCCGAACGGCAGTAATTAACGTATTCACCGAAAAACGGACTGTTATTGAACTCTGACTGACGGGCGGCGTGAAGCTTTTGTGCAATTACATTCAGAAGGGTTGTTTTGCCCGAGCCGTTACCGCCGTAAAAAATCGTTACGGGCGAAAAACTGATATGCTCCAATTCTTTGTCGGGAAAAATCTTGAACGGATACATCGTGTTGAAACAGGTTCTGCTTTCTCCTGCAATGAATCCGATTTCGGTGCGGTCAGACGGCAGGGAAAATCTTTCAAGATAAAGCATATTGCTCCTCCTTTTGGGGTTATGCTTTGATTATACGCTCATTACTGTGTCATAAAACGGACTTGCTTTCGGCATAATACTGCGCCTGTGCATTCCAGAGCTCGGAGTATTTGCCGTTTGTATCTTCGAGGAGTTCTTCGTGAGTGCCCTCCTGAATAACCGAGCCGTTATCGAACACAACAATTCTGCTGCAGAATCGGCAGGATGAAAGTCTGTGGGAGATATAAACGGCTGTTTTGCCGCCTGCAATATCATTGAATCTTGAATATATTTCGCTCTCGGCTATGGGGTCTAGTGCAGCGGTGGGTTCGTCGAGAATAACAAACGGTGCATCTTTATAGAGTGCTCTTGCAATGGCGATTTTCTGTTCTTCACCGCCCGAAAGGTCGATGCCGTCTTTTTCATAGAGCTTATAAATTGACTGTTTCAGTTTCTTCGGAAATTCTTCAACTCTGTCTTTTACGCCTGCCATTTCAAGGCATTGCCATACTCTTTCTTCATCGTATTCATCGGAGCAGGCAATGTTTTCGCCCACGGGAAATGCGAGAAGCTTGAAATCCTGAAAGACGATTGCGAAAAGCTTCAAATATTCCGCATAGTCAAACTCACGGATGTCAATTCCGTTGAGAGTGATTTTGCCTTCGGTGGGGTCATAAAGACGGCAAAGGAGCTTTATCATCGTTGATTTACCGCTGCCGTTCATACCGACAACCGCAAGCCTTTCGCCCGACTTAATCTTCATACTGAAATTCTTCAGAATCATCGGCTCGGTTTCGGGATATGCAAAGGAAACGTTGTGAAATTCAAAAACAGAGTTTGCAGGGTCGATACCGTCAACCGTTTTTGTGCCGTTTTCCATATCGGAAACGAGATTCAGGTATTCAATCTCCTGCTTTAACTGAGCGTTGTTTGCGTGCAGATAGCCTGCATTGCCCGCAATATCTGTGCAGGCGGTGATGAGCTTTGTGATTGCACCGTAATATTCAACAACCTTGCCTGCACCGAATGCACCTGCAAGCGCTTTGAGTCCGACGAAAATATATACAAGACCGCCGAGCAGATTGGTTGAAATCGTGCTTACTTGACCGATGGTTGCCCATACTCTGAAAGTATCCTTCCTCATCTTTGCGGTAGGGTTATAGATCTTTTCGGTGATTTCTTCGTTGATAAGTCCTTTTTCGTTGAAAATTCTGACATCCTTGCCGCTTTCGTTTTCGTTGAGATATTTCTGATTGTAGTATTCAAGAATCGGATTGAATTTCACAACTCTGTTGAAAATATTGAACTGCTTTTTCTCGCTCAGGCTGTGATACTTAACGGAAAGTGCAATCATAACGGCAGAGAAAACAACAAGCGACATACCGAGCAGGGGTGAATCAACAAACGCCATAAATCCCGTGAGAGGTGCAGGCGATTTGCTGAAAACCATACCTGAAATCATAACAATTGCAACGATAATCGAGAAAACGCAGGATATCATTTCTGCCACGCACTCGGCAACCCACGTCAGACCATTGCCGTTATTTGCGTTTTCTTCAATTTTACCTCGAAGCTCCTGAACGGATGAGCTTTCCGCTTTTGCATAGTCAAGTTCAAGTGCCTTTCGGGAGAGAAGCGCAGAATGCTTTTCCCAACAGCTGTTGAGCATTATCAAGGCTTTTCGGTTGATTGTTCTTATTATAACGTCAATAACGAGTGTTGTGATTGTTGCGATGAGAACGTATTTCAATATCTGCTCAAAACCTTGCTTTTCGGTGAGTGCGGTGATGACAAGACCCGTGCAGTAAATTGTGATATAAGGCGTAACGGCACGGAGAATTTTAACGATGAGATTGAGTGAAAAATAGTTTTTGCCGAGATAGATTTTAACAAGCTTCAAGCCTTGTCTGATTATCTCGAAATCTTCTTTGAAACTCTTCATATAATCGCCTCCTCTCTGTAATATCTGCTCTGTGTTTCAAACATTTCGGCGTATTTGCCGCCGAGTTCAAGCAATTCCTCGTGTGTTCCCATTTCAGCGATTTTCGCATCGTCAAGAAGAATGATTCTGTCGCAGAAACGGGTTGACGAAAGTCTGTGGGATATGTAAATTGCGGTTTTGTCTTTTGTAAGCTCGCTGTATTTGAGATACATATCGTTTTCGGCAATGGGGTCGAGTGCGGCTGTAGGCTCGTCAAGAATGATTATCGGAGCATCTTTATAAAGTGCCCTTGCAAGCAGAAGCCTCTGAAGCTCGCCGCCCGAAAACGCAACCGCACCTTCGTGCACTTCACGGACAAGCAGAGTGTTTTCTTTCTGCGGCAGACTTTCAACCTTATCAAGTATTCCTGCAAGGCTCATGCATTCACGGAGTCTTTTGCGGTCAATTTTGCTTTCCTCGCAGAGTGCAATATTCTTTGCAACCGTTGCAGGAAGCAATGCACAATCCTGAAAGAGCGTTGAGAATAATCGATAGTATTCGTCACGGTTGAAAAGTCGGCTGTCAATGCCGTTAATGAGAATCTGCCCCTCTTTCGGAATGAACAGACCGCAGATGAGTTTAACGAGCGTTGATTTGCCCGCACCGTTAACACCGACAATTGCAATTCTTTCACCCTTGTTTATTTTCAGCGAAAGATTATCAACCGAAGGTTTTTCGGCTTCGTCATAAGAGAAAGTGAGGTTCTTAAGCTCAATTTCGCAGGGCAAATCCTTGCCCGACGGCAGCTTTTCGCCCTCTTTGGTGTTCATTTTATCCTCAATATCAAGAAATTCTCTGAAATCGCTGACATTGTGTGCGCCCGAAATGATTTCCGAAATTGAGTCAACAAGCTTTGCAAGCCACTGACCGAATCCCGTTATCGCACCAAAATAGAGAGAAAAATCGCCGAGTGTCATCTCGGAATTGAGCTTGAGATAAATGAGATAGATATATGCGCCAAGGCTTACGCCGAATTTGAAGAAATCTTCAAGCATACAGTTGAAGTAGTGACCGTTATTTCGCAGGATGTTCCACCAATTTGCATCGTCAAGGTGCTTATCAATTTTTCTCATTAGGAAGTCGGACATATTGTAAATGCGCACATCCTTTGCATTTGAAAAATCCTTTGAACGGTAGGTGACGTAGTGCAGACGAAGAAAGATTTCGGCAACCTTGTCCTTCATTTTTTCTTTCCATTTGTTGAAAATCAGCCACCCTGCCATGCTGATGCCGTAGCAGAGAATGAGAATGGGTATAAACCACGGATTGCATTCAACGATAATTGCCGTGAATGCCGTGAAACCGAAAGCGGAGGAAGCGACCGTTGCGTTAAGCTCAATAAATCTTGCAACGCTTCCGTCCCAGCCGTGAATTGCATTCCACGCTTTTTCACGAAGAACACGGGTTTCGTTGTAGGTGTAGTTGTTATAGTCCATGCTCATAACTTTGTTGCAGACAAGTCTGTGGAGCATAATATCCCTTGCAAGCATTCGTCCCTGATGGCTTTTGTTATACATAACATTATTCAGGTATCCGAACGCAATGAGCAGAACAGAAAGAACACCAACTTTGAGAAGAAGCTCCGAAGCAGGTGTTTTGTTTTCAACGCAGTCGAGAACGATTTTCGGCAGATAAGCCGCCACAACCGAGCTTACCGCGCCCAGCGGGGTCAGACCGATTTGCATAATCACATAGGATTTATCAAAATTCCAATGCTCTTTCAGCATAAATTTTAAGTTGCTGAAATAATTATATTTTTTCTTCATATATTTTCCTTCCTTATAAGCGATATGAATATTGACAATAAGCCGGCGGAAAAAGCGATATAAATAATTGAAGCCGTTGATTCCCGAAGTGCCGCAGCGGCACAACCGAGCAAACCCAAGCCTATGGCAATGAAATATCCGCCGAGAATTTTGTATCTTTCGGGATTTTTACACATTATGTTAACGAAGGCTTTGAGCTTATTGCGGCAAATTGAAATTCCGAGTGCGAAATGAACAACCGCAGAAATCAAAGCAACGATTGAATAGTATTTCATTTTATCTACCTCCTTTTAGCAATAAAAACAGCGGCGAAAGCATAGCCTCCGCCGCTTCAGTATCAATGATAAATTAAAAATCAAACGATTGAAATATGCTCTGCAATAGTGTGGATTTAATGTTCAAAAGTGTTGCAGATGTTGATGCTCGTTGAAAAAATATTTCCCTCGCAGGAAACGAAAACATCGCCGTCATATTTCTGCGCAATCGTTTTTATGCTCTTGAGTCCGTAGCCGTGGTTGAGCTTATCGGCTTTTGCTGTGCCGATATGCTTTGTGTCAACCTGCGCTTCAACGGGATTCTCAACGGAAACAACAATTCTGCCGCCCATTGTGATGATGCTTGCAAAAATAGTTTTCTCCGCAGAGTTTCCGAGATCTTCGGTTGCTTCAATCGCATTGTCGAGTGCGTTGCCGATAAGAACGCCAAGTTCAAGCAAATCAACGTTGATTTTATCCGAAATCTTAACCGAATAATCGAGTGTGATTCCCTTACTTTCGGCAATTGCGAGTTTGGACTGAAGAACAGCGTCAACTGCGGGATTGCCCGAATTTATAACACCGTTGTTTGCCTCGTCAAGAAAATCCACTTCGCCCTTTATTGCGTCAATGGCAGACTGGGTCTGACCGTCTGCGAGAAGTCCCGAAACGGAGAGCAGTTTGTTTTTAATATCATGTCTGAAAGTGCGGATTTCGCTTTGGTAGCGATAAAGCTCCTCATAGTGAGCAAGCTGATTTTTAATTTGTTCGTTGGCAAAACCGAGCTTTGCCTTTGATTCAACATAGTCCTTTTGTCTGTAAATAAGAAAGAGGGTAACTAAGTTTGCGGCAATCATCAGAATTGCAACAGCAGAGAATAAAATCGCCGGAATACTTTCAAGCTCGTAGGTGCATTTAAGAATAACAAGAGTAACAAAAACAGTTGCGATCGGCTGAATTATGAGCATTGCCGAAAGACCGCCGGAAATTCCAAGGTCAACCTTGCCTATTTTCTTTGAGACAAAGAAGATAAGGAAAAACGCAAAGAATTTGCATATAAGTCCCATTCCGAGAAAGACTTCATCATTCTGAAGAAAATCAAGAGTTTCTTCGCCCATAAACATACCACTCAGGAGAGTAACTATTGTTTCTGCACCTGCCTGAATCATAACGAAAAGAACACTGCTTATAATGGCAAAATGCACTTTTACTCTGTAAACAAGAGCAAAAACAAATGCCGTAACAACTCCCAAAGCAAGAAGCATAATGCCCGTGCCTGCAAAGAAATATGAAACAACGGTATTGACCGTTATTGCTACAATCATAAATATTGCAAGATGCGCTCCTTTGAGTTTCCTTTTTGAAATGTTGGAAAAAAGAATATCCATTGTATAAATTTCAAAGCAAGCGAACAAAAAATATGCGATTATTCTTAACATTTTACCAGCCCCACTTTCTGATAAAAATATCGTATGCTTTCAATGCTTCCTGCTTCTTCCGAACGCTTACGGCAACCTTTGAACCGTCGGTCAGTTCAACCTCGTTTGCATTGAAACTTTTTATATAGTTCATATTAACGATGAACCCCTGATGAACACGCACAAATCCGTGCGGTTTCAGAATTTCGTATATCTCCGAAATTTTACCAACAGCCTCATAAACACCGCTTGCGGTATGCACGGTCAGATGTCTGCGGTAACCCTCAACGAAGCTGATCTTGTTGATGGAAATTTTGTTTCGAACGCTTTCCCATTTTAGAATAACGCTCGCATTTGTTGCGGTGTATTTCTTCATCGCTCTTGTGAAAACTTCGTTGAATTCTTTTTCCTTAATCGGCTTCACAAGAAAATGCAGAGCCTCGATTCTGAACGCATCGAATATGTAACTTGAATGGCTCGAAACAAAAATTATGATTGTTTCGAGAGCAAATTCTCTTATGGTTTCGGCGGCTTCAACGCCGTTGATACCGCCCATCTCTATGTCGATGAATACAATATCAAAGCATCCGCCGTTTTTATAAAATTCAATCAAATCTTCACCGCAGGAGAAATCGGAAATGTCAAAACCGTCGTCTTCGGTACGGAACGGTTCGAGCAGATTTCTGATTTCTCTCACGGTAAAGCAGTCATCGTCACAAATACAGATTTTCATATTATCCTCACAATTCAAATTATTGAAATAAAAATCACAAACCACCGGTTGAACCGGTGGTTTGACTAACCCCTAAAAGGGGTT
>CALGRR010000018.1 GCA_937880805.1 uncultured Clostridia bacterium | reverse complement strand
TTATCAACTTCGGCGAGGTTTTCTAATTTTGTAACACATCATTGACAAACCTACAGACGAAGCAAGGGAGAGCCTGATAATCGGTATTGATTTGTTCATATTTTAATGATATAATAACAAAAATATTTTGAAAGAGTAAATAAAGGTGAAGCTATGAGCGATAAAAGAAAAGTGTTATTGATAGTAAATCCCTGTGCGGGCAGAAACAAATCAAGAGCAGGCACGTTTGATATAGTTGACAGATTCTCGGGCGAAGACTATGAATTTGATGTTAAAACAACAAAATGCCCGGGCGATGCAACGGAAATTGTTAAAAAGCATATTGACGATAACGATATGGTTGTTTGCTGCGGCGGTGACGGAACTCTTAACGAAACAATCAACGGCGTTATGCAGCTTTCAAGAAGAGTGCCCGTGGGCTATATTCCCGCAGGCTCAACAAATGACCTTGCGGCAACACTCGGAATACCCACCGGCAATATCGGCAAAGCAACCGATCTGATTATAGACGGGCACACCAACGGCTACGATATAGGTCTTTTCAACAACAGATTCTTCACCTATGTTGCTTCGTTCGGACCTGCCGCAAAGCTTTCTTACGCCACCTCGCAGAAGCTTAAAAACAAATTCGGCAGAAGCGCATATTATATTGACGGAATTTTCAGGCAGATGATACCTCTTCTTAAAGAGTTGAAGCCTATCCGCATAAAAATTGAACACGATGAAGGCGTTATCGAGGATGATTTCTTCTTCGGTGCAATTTCAAACTCAACATCCGTTGCGGGTCTTTTCAAATATGACGAAAACGATGTGAGGCTTAATGACGGAGTGTTTGAGGTTCTTCTTGTAAGAAGACTCAAAAGAGCAACCGATGCCTTTGCAATGATTGAAAAAATCAAACGCAGAGATTATGACGGCGATACTCTTCTCTATTTTAAAACATCAAACATAAAACTTACCTTCGATAAGCCCTGCAACTGGACTCTTGACGGCGAATACGGCGGAGACCATAAGGATGTCCGCATTTCGGTGCTTCCTAAAGCAATAGATATTTGTTCACCCGAAAACCCGCTTTTTAAAGACAGCAGAGAAAAAGTTATGAAATAAGGTGATATGATGGCCAAATCATCAAATCAGAAGCTGAAGGTGCTTTATCTTGCCAAAATTCTTCTTGAAAGAACAGACGAGGAAAATGCACTTTCTCTTGCAGAGATAATTGAAGCCTTATCCGAATACGGCGTAACCGCAGAAAGAAAAAGCCTTTATGACGATTTTGAGTCGCTGCGTGTTTTCGGCATAGATATTGAGAAAAAACACGGCAAAACGGTTGAATATTATGTTGCAAACCGTGAATTTGAGCTTCCCGAATTAAAGCTTCTGGTTGATGCGGTGCAGGCTTCAAAGTTCATAACCCATAAAAAGAGCACCGAGCTCATAAAGAAGATAGAGGGATTTGCGAGCATTCACGATGCACGCAAGCTTCACCGCCAGGTTTTTGTTGCCAACAGAATAAAAACAATGAATGAAAGCATTTATTATATTGTTGATTTCATTCACGAAGCAATAATCGGCAATTCACAAATATCCTTTGAATATTTTGATTGGAACGAAAAGAAAGAAAAAATCCTTCGCCACGGCGGAAAGCGCTATGTTGTAAGCCCGTGGGCTTTAACCTGGGATGACGAAAACTATTATATGATTGCCTATGATTCCGAGGCAGAAAAAATCAAGCATTACCGTGTTGATAAAATGCTGAATATTGCTGTTCTTCCCGAAGAAAGAAAAGGTGCACGGATGTTTGAAGACTTTGATATGGCACTTTATTCAAAGAAAACCTTCGGAATGTATGGCGGAAGGGATGAAAATGTTACTCTGCATTGCAGAAATTCATTGGCGGGAGTGATTATTGACCGCTTCGGCAGAGAGGTTATTATGACACCCGTTGATGATGAGCATTTTTCGGTAATGGTCAAGGTTGCGGTAAGTCCGCTGTTTTTCACCTGGATTATGAACTTCGGTTCGGATATAAAAATTATTTCACCGCATAGCGTTATTGATGAATTCCTTGCAACGGCGAAAAAGGCAGTTGAACAATATTAAAAAAGCTCTTACCAAGTTTTGTCTTGGTAAGAGCTTTTGCGGTTTTATTAAAGATTAAGGAAATCTTTTCTGTAAACATCAAGGAGATTGAATGCCTTTGCGATTTCAACAAGGTCGGGGTCTGTGATGGTGTTAACTCTGGGAAGGTGAGCAGTCATCATATAAAGCTGAGCAGCCTTTTCAACTGTTTCAATAAGACCGAAGGCTTCGTCAAGGTCCTTGCCGCAGCCGTAAATGCCGTGCTGACCCCAGACAACGAGTCTGAATTCCTTCATCTTCTCTGCGGTTGCAATACCGATTTCGTTAGTGCCGCAAACCATCCAGGGAAGAATGCCTATGCCGTCGGGGAAAACAACCATACATTCGGTGCACATCTCCCAAAGAGAATGGGTGAATTTCTTTTCGCTCAGCTCGTGAACATAAGTCATTGCAAGAGTGTTTGTGGGGTGGCTGTGCATAATAACTCTGTTTTCGGGGTTCTTGCTGAGTCTTGAAATGTGGCTCATAAGGTGGGCGGGGAGCTCGCTTGTGGGTCTGCCGCCGTCGCTGTAGCCCCAGAGAAGCTCTGCGGTTGTGCCGTTTTCAGCAATCCTGATGATGCCGAGGTTGTTTTCGGGGTCGTCTTCAATGTTCTTGAAGTATTTGCCCGTGCCGGTAACGATGAAGATTTTGCCAACGAGAACGCTTGCGTCAAAGCCCATTTCGATTGTTCTGATGGGAGCATTGATGTCGAGGTATTCAGCAACCTCGTCGTTTTCAAGCATCATACTGATGTTGCCGCCGTTTCTTTCGTCCCAGCCCATACGGTACATATTTGCTGTTGTTTTCATCATACCCTTAACAAAGGGTGCATCCATTATGTTTTTCATTATCTGTTCACCAAAACCTTTTCTTCATATTCTTTTATTATGTTAAGATAATTGCTTTCAACTTTCTGTCTTTCAAGATATTCGTTCCATACGTCGCCGAGGGGAAGAGTTTTGATTTCTTCGCCGAGAACCATAAGCGAGGTGAAATCCGCCTTATCCTGAAGCTCTTTCATTGCCTTTGAGGGCTCAAGAAGTGCGTTAAGCAGAGCCTTCTGCACGCTTCTTACACCCGTTACCCAGGCACTGATGCGGTTGATTGAAGCATCAAAATAGTCTGTTGCAATGAACACTCTGTCAAGAGCATCGTTTCTTACGATTTCTTTTGCAATTTCTTTTGTTTCGTCATCAAGAAGAACAACGTGGTCGCTGTCCCAGCGAACGCCTCTTGTGACGTGAAGGGCGATTTTTTCGTTGAATGCGAGCAAGGCGGAAATCTTATCCGAAACAAGCTCTGTGGGGTGGTAGTGACCGTTATCCATAAGAGGAACAATACCGTTTTTGGTTGAATAGCTCAGGCAGAATTCTGCCGAACCAACAGTGTAGCTTTCGAGTCCGATGCCGAAAACTTTGGATTCGAGAGTTACGAAAACCATATTTTTATCGTAAGGCACCGAAAGAATCTCATCAAGAGATTTCTTGAAACGGAGTCTGGGAGAAAGGCGGTCTGCGGGAATATCCTTGTATCCGTCGGGGATCCAGATATTCATAACGCAGGGAATGCCTGTTTCTTTTGCAAAATAATCAGAAAGCTCAATGCAGCGTTTGCCGTGCTCAACCCAGAATCTGCGGGTTTCTTCATCGGGTGATGAAAGGGTAAGCCCGTCTTTAACCTTGGGATGTGAGAAGAAGGTGGGGTTGAAATCAATGCCCATACCTCTTTCTTTTGCAAAATCAACCCACTTTTTGAAATGCTCGGGCTTGAGAGCATCTCTGTCGGCTCTGTTGCCGTCAAAAATCGCATAGCTTGCGTGAAGATTAATCTTTTTCTTTCCGGGGATAAGGCTGAATGCCTTATCTATATCAGCCATAAGTTCATCGGGAGTTCTTGCCTTGCCTGGGTAGTTGCCGGTTGTCTGAATTCCGCCCGAGAGAGCATCGTCGCTGTCGAAGCCTCCAACATCGTCGCCCTGCCAGCAATGAATTGAAATGGTGATGTCAGAAAGCTTTTTTATTGCCTCTTCGGTGTCGATACCGTAATCGGCATAAAGCTTTTTTGCACTTTCGTATCTGTTCATGTTTTTCCTCCGTTGAAATACTTTCCAAAAATATATAATACTACTGTTTTGAATTATTGTCAATTGAGTTTAAGCGATGAAATGCCTGATTTCATAACAATTTTGCGAAGAAGGGGATTATACATAAACGGGCACTTGAAATTTTTCATAAAAAGCTTGGTTTTGAGCAGTGTAACATTTCTTGCATAATTCTTCTGAATATTGCCGCCTTTTCTGATTGCATCGGTCAGTGCAACCGCACTGTTTATTGCACTGCTTATTCCTTCAAAAGAGCTCGGGCTGATAAAGCCCGCCGCCTCGCCGATAAGAAAAACTCCGTTTTTGCCCGTGCAGAAGCTTGCGGGCGAAGAGGGCCGAAGCACCATACAAGCTTCGGTTTTTATCGGCTCACCGAGAACAAGACCGAAATTTTTCATTTTGCTCTTCTGTGCTTCAAAACGCTCTCTGCAATGCTCGGGTTCATAAGCACCGCCGAAAATAACGTGATTATCCTTGTATATCGACCATGAACAGCAATCGCTTGTGTCGGGGTCAAAAATGCAGGAATAAAACGGGTCGGGTGTGTTTTCGTCAATATTGAACCATTGCTGAATGGCAACATAATGCCGTGTTCTGAGCTTGGGAAAGAATGTGCGGCGAACTAAAGAATTTGCACCGTCTGCACCGACTATGTATCTGCACCTTGCTTCAAACGGCGTTCCGTCGCTGCCCTTGCAAAGTATCTTATAACCCTCACCGTCAGGCTTGCAGGAAACGAGTCGGGCTTTTCTGATTTCGGTATTTTCTCCCGCCTGCGAAACCATCCATTTATCGAATTTATCTCTGTCAACATTTATATACATTCGCTGATAACGGCGGACATTTCCGCTTTTCATATCTATGGTGCGAACGGAAAAAATCTGCGGGTCAACAAGAATATCCTTGGGCAGAGTAAGCTCAAAGCTTGCGAGTGCCTTTTGTGCATCAGGTGCAAGCAGACCGCCGCAGGGCTTGGATGCGTAAGCACCGTCAAGGAGCAGAATTCTCATATTTTCAGGGGCAGTCATAGCGAATGCCGCACCAGCAGGACCCGCACCGCAGACGGCAATATCATAAAAATCCATACTCTTTCCTCCGTTTTTTTACTTGACTACATAATACATTTATTTATAAATATTGTCAACAAAACACATATCAAGGCTGAAAAGAGGACAGATATTGATTTTAATTTATTTTTGGTGTAAAATAAATATAATTATGACTTGAATTAACTTTCAGGAGGTACGGCTATGGATAACGCTGCTGTGAAAAGCAGTTCCCAACGTACTCAAAAATGGGATATACTGAAATTCTTTCTGATTTTTTTGGTGGTTCTCGGCCATGCGGCTGATTTTTATACAACGGCAAATGAGCATATGAGAGAGCTTTTCCTGATAATTTATACTTTTCATATGCCTGTTTTTATTTTTGTTTCGGGTCTTTTTTCAAAGAAAACGGTAAAAGAAAAAAGAACGGATAAGCTGATAGGCTATCTTGTTTTATATCTGCTGCTCAAGCTTCTGCCGTTTTTCTACAGATATCCCGAAACGAAAGCTTTCGGCATAAGCTTTTTCAAAGAAAGCGGTTTGCCGTGGTTTGTGCTTGCTCTTTTTGCATTCCATCTGATAACAATTATCCTTAAGGACTGTTCGCCGAAATTTGTTCTGGTTTTCAGCATTCTGCTTGCGTGCTTCGCAGGATATGACCGCGATATAGGTGATTTTCTCGCACTTTCAAGAATTATTGTTTTTTATCCGTTCTTCTATATGGGTTACATTGCTGACAGAGAAAAACTTGAAAAGCTTTGCGAAAACAAAAAACTCAAAGTTGCCGCAGCCATATCTTTAATTGTATTTATTGCAGTTGTTATTATTTTTATTGACGATATTTATTTTCTCCGTGCTTTGCTTACGGCAAGAAATTCATTTGCATCATTGGGTAATATGAGCAAATTCGGCGGATTGTTAAGATTTGGCTATTATGCGGTTGTTTCTGTTGTTGGCTTTTCTGTTGTTGCACTGACGCCGACAAAAACACCTTTCGGAATTGCGGCAAAATTCGGACAAAGAACACTTGCGGTTTACGCATTTCATTTTACGGCACTTTATCTTATCTATGAAAGCTTCAACTGCAAAGAGCTTATCTTTGAAGCTTTAGGCAGGGGCGGGGATTGGCTTATTATTCCCGTTTCCGTAATTGTAACCCTGCTTTTCTCCGCTAATATTTTCAACAGGTTTCTTTTATTTATTATGAAAGCACCCGTAATGAAAAACGTCAGCAAAAATTAATGCTATTGATTTTTAGTTGTTTATATTGTAATATGTAAATATTGTAAAAAATAAGAAAAGGATTTGCTTAAATGTCGG
Source organism: uncultured Clostridia bacterium (assembly GCA_937880805.1). Classification (GTDB taxonomy): domain Bacteria; phylum Bacillota; class Clostridia; order Oscillospirales; family Acutalibacteraceae; genus CAG-177. The sequence goes on along the minus strand of CALGRR010000018.1, from coordinate 3,031 downwards.
ATTTTAAATATAAAATATCGGTTGTGATTCCTGTTTACAATTGTGAAGAGTATCTTGAAAGCTGTTTCAAAAGTCTTATGAAGCAGACGATGCCCCGTGAAAACTTTCAGATAGTTTATGTGAATGACGGTTCGTCGGATAACGGCGGAGACATCTGCCGTGCACAGGCTGAAAAGCATTCAAACGTAACATATTTTGAAAAGGAAAATGGTGGAGTATCAAGTGCAAGAAACAAGGGTATGGAGCTTGCCGAAGGCAAGTATATCGTTTTTCTTGATGCCGATGATACCCTTTCGGAAGATACTCTGCAGACTCTTTACGATTTCTTTGAAGAACACTACGAAGAAACCGACCTTGTTACATATAAAATCGTTCCTTACCGTGACGGAAAAACGCTTCCTCTTCATTACAGATACAGCATCCTCACCGAAACAGGAATTTATGATCTGAACGATGAAAAGAATTGTTATATTGCCCAGTCAACAATGAATATCTGTGTTAAAAACAGAGGGAAAGATAACATTCAGTTTGATGTGAACCTTAAATTCCATGAGGATCAGAAATTTATATTTACCACGCTTAAAGAAAAAATGACCATCGGTTATTGTGACGGGCCGAAATATTGGTATCTTCGCCGTGCGGGCGGCGCAACTGGTTCAATAAGCAAGGCATATTACATTTTTGAAGATACGATGAATATGTGGGAAAACTTTTTTAACCTTTACCCCGAAAATGAAGTTCCAGCCTATCTTCAGGCATTTTATCTTCATGACTTATCGTGGAAGAGTGTTGCGGATGTGCTTCTTCCGTACCACTATCCCGAAGCTGAATTCAACAGAGCGGTTGAACGCCTTGTGGCTCTTATCAAAAGAATTGATGACAGCGTTATAATCAACCGTCCGTCCATGGATTTATACCATAAACACTATCTGCTTAAACTCAAAGAAAGTAACAGCGTTAAGCTTGAGTGCAGAGAAAATGAGCTTGCACTTGTTTTTAATGATGAGGATATTTATATTGCAGAAAAAATAACTGCCGTTGTTAACAGATTCAAGGTTACAAACGGTGTTTTGAAGGTTGATGCATTTCTTAAATCTCCTATTTTTTCTTATTGCGATAAACCCGAACTTTATCTTCTCAGAAACGGAAAAAGAGAAAAGCTGGAGCTTACGCATTCTGAATGCGAAAAATACCATGCAAAAATTGAAACGGCGGTTTTCTGGCGTTTCAAATTTAATATCGATGTTACCGAAACTGAAAGATTTGAACTTGAAGCTGTTATAAACGGCAAAACATATAAACTTTATTATTATTACGGCCCTTCTGTGTCACTTTCGCATGATAAGAGAATAAGGGCGGTGCTTACAGATGGAGTTTGCCTTAGAGAAAAGAAAGGTGTATTCACAAGCAAAACCGTTCGATCATTTAAAGGATTTGTGCTTGCTTTGCGCTTGCTGATTTATCATTTCTTCTATTATGCAAAGGTTAACCCCAGAATTCTGATTAACCGTTGGATTGGATATTTTGCAAGAAAAAGCAAGGAGAGAGAATGGATTTATCTTGACCGCTACGGTGTTTTTGATAATGCATATGACCAATTCAAACACGATATAAAAATAAAAGACGGTGTAAATAGATACTATATTCTCAACGAATGCGATTGGAATACACTTGAAGAAAAGTTTGTTCCCGAAGAGAGAGAATTTGTTGTTAAATTCGGCTCTGTAAAGCACAGAATGCTTTATTTCTCAAGTGAAAAGCTGATTACATCATTCTCAAATCTTTCAAATATCTGTCCGTTCGGTGCGGCGGCATTCAGATGGTATACCGACCTTACAAGGCATGAAATAATCTATCTTCAGCACGGTATTCTTCATGCAACGCTTAAAAATATGTATGCAAAAGAGCGCTGTGTTGTTGATAAGGTTGTTGTTTCAAGCGGATTTGAGGTTGAGAATTTTACCGAAAACTACGGCTATGAAGAAAGCGACCTTATAAAAGCCTGCATGCCCCGCTACGATGCGATGCAGATAAGCGGAGAAAAGAAAAACAGAATTGTATTTTCACCTTCGTGGAGAAGCAATCTGATAGGCCCTCTTGTGAATAATGAAAGAGAAGAAATGCCGAAGGCGTTTCTTGCTTCGGATTTCTGCAAGCAGGTGAGTGAATTCCTTAATTCCGAAAAGCTTCATTCCTTGCTTGAAGAAAATGACCTCTATCTTGATTTCAGAAATCATCCCATTTTCAAATGCTACAACAGTCTGCTTGATATAAAAAATGACAGAGTATGCGTTGACGTATTTGAAACAAACATGGATGAATACCGCCTTATGATAACCGATTATTCATCAATTGTGTTTGATTCGGTTTATATGAATTGCCCGATAATCTATTTTGTGCCCGATTATGAGCAGTTTAAGGCAGGCGTTTCACATAATTACAGAAAGCTTGATTTACCGCTTGAAAACGGTTTCGGTCCTTTTGCTCAGGATGCGGAAAGCCTTATCGGTTATCTTGAAGAATATGTTAAAAACGGATTTGCTCCGAAAGAGCCGTATGCTTCAAAAATGAAGGATTTCTTCCTTTACAGAGATAACGGATGCCGTGACAGAATTTACGAAGCAATTAAATAAAATCATCAATCCCCCTTTTCGGAATATAATGATTCTGAAGGGGGATTAATTATGAATTGCTGTATAACCGAGCTTCGGTGCAAGGAAGTGATTGATAAATCAAACGGATGCAGGCTGGGACTTGTCAGCGATATTGAGGTTGACCAATGCTGCGGCAGGGTGGTTGCCCTTATTGTTTACGGCAGACCGAAATATTTCGGCGTTTGCGGCAGACGGGAAAGAATAAGAATCTGCTGGGAGGATATAGAGGTTATCGGCAACGATACAATTCTTGTTTGCCGATGCCAGCGTGACGATAACCCGAGAAGAAGAAACAGAACATAAAAAGAAAAGGTCGGAATCAGTGAACAGGTCCAGTAAAAACGGACAATGAAAAAAAGAGCCTCCTATGGTAGAAT
>CALGRR010000017.1 GCA_937880805.1 uncultured Clostridia bacterium | reverse complement strand
ATGATTTAGTACCCGCCGAAAGGCAAAACAAAACCACGGCTTTGTCCGTGGCATACAGCAAGGCGTTGCTATTGAATACCTGACAGCATAAAACAAGAAAGGTCGCAGACCGTAAAAAGTCTGCGACCGATAAAAAACTTAATTTTCAGCAAAAAAGAGAGTGTTAATAACTTGAATCCGTTATTAACACTCATAATGGCCCGCCCGAAGGGATTTGAACCCCCGTTCTTCAGAATCGGAATCTGCTGCGTTATCCAGCTGCGCCACGGGCGGATTATTAACTTTATAATTTTACCATAGAAGCTGTTAAAAATCAACAGAATAAAATCACTTAAGATATGCTTCCAATCTATAAATCGGCATACCCATTGAAGCGAATCTGTGTTCGTATTCTGTTTCGATATTGCCCTCAAAATCGCTGTTGTGAAGGTCAAGTGAAATGTTTTTGAGGCTGAATCCGCTGGCCGTAAGCTCTTCGATTGAGTATTCAAAAAAGTGCATATTATCCGTTTTCTGGTGAATTTCCGCACCTTTTTTGAGTATCACCTTGTAGCTTTTAAGAAAGCGGGGATTAGTCAGGCGGTGATTTGCATATCTGTTTTTCGGATAAGGGCAGGAAAAATTGAGATATATGCGGTCAATCGATTCGGGCTTTATATATTTTTCAAGATACTCCGCACCAACGTGAAGAAATCTGAGGTTTTCTATATTCTCAGCGGTTGCCGCTTCGCTTGCCATAACAACCACATTTGCACATTTTTCGAGTGCGAGCACATTTATATCGGGCTCTCTTTTTGCAAGCTCGCAGGCAAATCTGCCCTTTCCGCAGCCGATTTCAAGCACAACGGGATTGCTGTTGCCGAAAAGCTCCTGCATATCAATATATTCCTTTTTTTCTATAGCCGTGTTGAAGTTGCAGTCATCGCTTCTGAGAGTGATGATGTTGCTGCATTGGGCAAGCCTTTCTTCAAGATGCTTTTTCTTTCTCATTCTCATTTCAGTTCACCTTATTTTTACGAAGTATTTATGAATTATAACATAACGATTTGCAAAAATCCACCTTTTATTGATAAACTTTATACATTGACAACGCTTTAAATCAGTGATATAGTTTTTGAAAATAATATATTATATGCTTAAAAAATTGCAATGAAGAGGAAAAGCAGATTGATTTCGGCTTCAGAGAGTCGGCGGTTGGTGCGAGCCGGCGGAAGAGCATCTGCATCAGTCGCCTCGGAGCAGCCGTGCCCAAAGGTTTTACCGAGTAGGTCGGACGGTTTCTGTCCGTTATCGCAGAGAGTGATTTTATGTCACGGTGAGTGGTCGCTTCGGCGGCAAAAAGAGTGGTACCGCAAGATTTTTATTGAAATAAAAATCCTGTCTCTTTGCTATGAGACAGGGTTTTTCTGTTTTTTTGGAGGTAAGATTTATGAACAAAAAGATTTTTACTGAAAACGCACCCGCCGCTATAGGCCCCTATTCGCAGGCAATCTGTGCAGGCGACATTGTTTTCACCTCGGGTCAGATTCCCATTAACCCCGCAAGCGGCAATGTTGATGCTGTTACAATCGAAGAGCAGACAGAGCAGGTTTGCAAAAATCTTTCTGCCGTGCTTGAAGCTGCAGGCTCATCCTTTGAAAAGGTTATCAAAACAACCTGCTTTCTTCGTGATATGGCAGATTTTGCAAAATTCAACGAGGTTTATGCAAAATATTTCACCGAAAAGCCCGCCCGTTCCTGCGTTGCGGTTCGTGAGCTTCCCAAGGGAGTGCTTGTTGAGGTTGAATGCATTGCTTCAATATAATTTATGTTGCAAAAAGCATATTATAATGTTATAATAAAAAGAAGTATTGAAATGGAAGGATGTCATAATGCTTTTATCCGGTGCAGATATTATTGTCAGAACATTGATTGAGCAGGGCTGCGATGTTGTTTTCGGTTATCCCGGCGGACAGATAATCAATGTTTACGATTCTTTATATAAATACAGCGATGAGCTTCGCCATATTCTCACCGCACACGAGCAGGGTGCATCCCACGCAGCAGACGGATACGCAAGAGCAACCGGCAAGCCGGGTGTTGTTATTGCAACTTCGGGTCCCGGTGCAACAAACCTTGTAACGGGAATTGCAACCGCTTATATTGATTCCGTTCCGCTTGTTGCAATAACAGGCAATGTTCCGAGTTCTCAGATTGGCACCGACAGCTTTCAGGAAATTGACATAACGGGCGTTACTCTTCCCATAACAAAACACAACTTTTTTGTTGGCGATGTAAACGACCTTGCCGATACAATCCGCGAAGCATTCAGGCTTGCCGTATCGGGCAGACCCGGCCCCGTTCTTGTTGATGTTCCCAAGGATGTTCAGATTGCAAAATGCGAATATTCGCCCGAAGAGCCCCTCAAGCCCGATGAAAAATTTGCCGCAAAGGATATAAGAATTCAGCAGGCGGCAGAATGCATCAACAAAGCGGAAAGACCGTTTATCTATTTCGGCGGCGGATTGATTTCCGCAAACGCACAGGAAGAAATGCTTGCTCTCGCCGAAAAAATTGATGCTCCCGTAGGCTGCTCATTTATGGGTCTTTCAGCCGTGCCCACCGACCACCCCCGTTTTCTCGGTATGCAGGGTATGCACGGGCATTATGCAAGCTCAATGGCTATGCATAAGGCAGACTGCATAATTTCTCTCGGTGCAAGATTCAACGACAGAGTAACGGGCAACCGAGCAAAATTCGCAACCAAGGCAAACATAGTTCATATTGATATTGACGGTGCAGAGCTTTCAAAAACGGTTAATGCCTCCCACGGACTGCGTGGCGATGTTAAGCTCACTCTTCAGAAGCTTTTGCCCCTTCTTGATAAAAAGAACAATACCGAATGGCAGAAAACCGTTGAACAGCTCAAAAAGGACGAGCTTTCAACCCTTGATAACCGTGAAGGTATGACCCCGAGAAACGCACTGCTTGCTCTTAACCGTTATCTCGGCAGCAACACTCCCGTTGCAACAGATGTCGGTCAGCATCAGATGTGGACAGCACAAACTGTTAATTTCAAAAATTCACGCAGATTTATTTCAAGCGGCGGTCTTGGCACAATGGGCTTTGGTATGGGTGCCGCAATAGGTGCTCAGGTTGCAACAGGCGAACATGCCGTTCTTGTTACGGGTGACGGCAGCTTCGGAATGAATCTCAACGAGCTTGCAACCGCAGTTACCAATAAAATTCCGCTTGTTATTCTTATGCTCAACAACGGAGTTCTCGGAATGGTACGCCAATGGCAGACGCTTTTCTTTGATAAGCATTATTCAAACACGGTGCTTGACAGACAGACGGATTATGTTGCTCTTGCAAAGGCATTCGGTGCAGACGGCGTAACGGCGGCAACGCCCGAAGAGCTTGATGCGGCTCTTGCAAAAGCCTTCTCGACAGAGGGTCCGTTCCTTATAAACTGCATTATTGATAAAGACGAATTTGTTCTTCCCATGCTTCCCCCGGGCGGCTCAATGGATGATATTATAGTAAAGGCGGGTGACTGATATGCAGAGATTTACCGTTGCCGTTCTTGTTAAAAACCAATTCGGTGTTCTTAACAGAGTAACAAGTATGTTCAGACGCAGACAGTTCAACATTGCTTCTCTTACCGTCAGCGAAACCGAATCTCCCGATTATTCAAGAATAACCGTTCTTTTTGACGGTGAGGACAGCACAAAGCAGCAGCTTATCAATCAGCTTTACAAGCTTCCCGATGTTTGCTCAATAAAAGAGCTTCATACCGAGGATTCCGTTAACAGAGAGCTTATGCTTATAAAGCTCAAAAACGAATCGGAGACAAGAGATGAAATCCGCGATGCCGCCTCGGCATTCAACGCAAAAATTGTTGACTACACCCACGATTCAATCGTTATGCAGCTCACGGGCGACAGCAGAAGAATAGACGATTTTATCAATCTTATGCGTGCATACACAATTCTTGAAATATGCCGCACGGGCGTTGTTTCTCTTGAAAGAGGCAACTCCACCATCAGAAAAACAAATTATTTATAATTTGAATAAATTAATACATAATTTCGAAAGAGGTAATAAACTATGGCAAGAATTTTCTATCAGCAGGATTGTGACCTTCAGAAGCTCAGCGGCAAAACCGTTGCCATCATCGGCTACGGCTCACAGGGTCACGCACACGCACTCAACCTTAAAGACAGCGGCGTTAACGTTGTTGTTGGTCTTTACGAAGGCTCAAAGAGCTGGGCAAAGGCTGAGGCTCAGGGTCTTAAGGTTATGACAGCCGCAGAAGCTGCAAAGATTGCAGACCTTGTTATGATTCTCATTAACGACGAAAGCCAGGCAAAGCTTTATAAAGAAAGCATTGAGCCTTATATGACAGAGGGCAAGACCCTTGCATTTGCTCACGGCTTCAACATCCACTTCGGCTGCATCAAGCCTCCCAAGAATGTTAACGTTATTATGGTTGCTCCCAAGGGCCCCGGTCACACTGTAAGAAGCGAATATCAGGTTGGCAAGGGTGTTCCCTGCCTTATCGCTGTTGAGCAGGATGCAACGGGCGATGCTCTTGAAATCGGTCTTGCATATGCTCTCGGTATCGGCGGTGCAAGAGCAGGCGTTCTTGAAACAACCTTCCGCACAGAAACAGAAACCGACCTTTTCGGTGAGCAGGCTGTTCTTTGCGGCGGCGTTTGTGCTCTTATGCAGGCAGGCTTTGAAACACTTGTTGAAGCAGGTTACGACCCCAGAAACGCATATTTTGAATGTATCCACGAGATGAAGCTCATTGTTGACCTTATTTATCAGAGCGGTTTCGCAGGTATGAGATATTCAATCTCCAACACCGCTGAATACGGCGACTACATCACAGGTCCCAAAATCATCACAGAGGAAACCAAGAAGGCTATGAAGAAGGTTCTTGCCGATATTCAGGACGGCACCTTTGCAAAAGACTTCCTTCTTGATATGTCTGATGCAGGCAGCAGAGTTCACTTCAACGCAATGCGTAAAATCGCAAGCGAGCATCCCGCTGAAATCGTTGGCGAGGATATTCGTAAGCTTTACAGCTGGAGCGATGAAGACAAGCTCATCAACAACTGATTATAAAAATGCAGGGGCGGACTTAATTGTCCGCCCGTTTTGAAAGGTGTGCTTAATTTTATGGTTAGCGAAGCACTTAAAAAAGGCCCGCAGAATGCTCCCCACCGAGCACTCTATCACGCACTCGGCCTCACAAACGAAGAAATAGACCGCCCTCTCGTTGGTATTGTAAGCTCATATAACGAGATTGTTCCCGGTCACACAAACATTGATAAAATTGTTGAAGCAGTCCGCCTCGGCGTTGCAATGGCGGGCGGCACTCCCATTGTTTTCCCCGCTATCGCAGTTTGCGACGGCATTGCAATGGGACACAAGGGTATGAAATATTCACTTGTTACCCGTGACCTTATTGCAGACTCAACCGAAGCAATGACTCTTGCCCACGGCTTTGACGCTCTTGTTATGGTGCCCAACTGCGATAAAAACGTGCCCGGCTTGCTTATGGCTGCCGCAAGGCTTAATCTGCCAACGGTGTTTGTAAGCGGCGGACCTATGCTTGCGGGTCACATCGACGGCAAAAAAACAAGCTTTTCATCAATTTCGGAGGCAGTCGGCGAATTTAATGCCGGCAAAATCTCTGAAGAAAAGCTTTATGAATATGAATGCAAAACCTGCCCCACCTGCGGCTCGTGCTCGGGTATGTATACCGCAAACTCAATGAACTGCCTCACCGAAGCTCTCGGTATGGGTCTTCGCGGCAACGGCACAATCCCTGCCGTTTATTCATCAAGAATTGAGCTTGCAAAGCACGCAGGTATGGCGGTTATGGATATGCTCAAAAAGAATATCCGACCCAGAGATATTATGACGGAAGACGCATTTATGAATGCACTCACGGTTGATATGGCACTCGGCTGTTCAACAAACAGTATGCTTCATCTGCCCGCAATCGCAAATGAATGCGGCATTGAAATCAACCTTGACATTGCAAATTCAATCAGCGAAAAAACTCCCAACCTCTGCCACCTTGCACCCGCAGGCAGAACATATATTGAAGAGCTTGACGAAGCGGGCGGAGTTTATGCGGTTATGAATGAGCTTTCAAAGAAAGGTCTTCTCAATCTTGACTGCATAACCGTAACGGGTAAAACGGTTGGTGAAAACATTGAAAACTGCATCAACCTCAACCACGAGGTAATCAGACCCGTTGAAAATCCCTACAGCGAAACGGGCGGCATTGCAGTTCTCCGAGGCAATCTTGCTCCCGAGGGCAGCGTTGTCAAGCGTTCGGCAGTTGTGCCCGAAATGCTTGTTCACGAAGGTCCTGCAAGAGTTTTTGAATGCGAAGAGGATGCTCAGGCGGCAATCAACGCAGGCAAAATCAACCCCGGCGATGTTGTTGTTATCCGCTATGAAGGACCCAAGGGCGGCCCGGGTATGCGTGAAATGCTCAACCCCACCTCTGCTATTATGGGTATGGGACTCGGCAGCAGCGTTGCTCTTATAACAGACGGCAGATTCAGCGGTGCAACAAGAGGTGCGTGCATAGGTCACGTTTCGCCCGAAGCTGCAAACGGCGGCGTAATCGGAATTGTTAAAGAGGGCGATATTATCAGCATCAACATTCCCGAAAACCGCCTTGAGCTTAAAGTAAGCGACGAAGAGATTAAAGAAAGAATGAAAACCTTTACTCCTAAAACCAAGGAGCTTTCGGGCTACCTCAAGCGTTATGCCGCAATGGTTTCAAGCGGAGCAACGGGTGCAATTTTAAACAAATGAAAATAAATCAGATTTTATTATCGCTCCGTTCCCTGACGGTATTCCGTTCTCTTCTGGGCGACCCCGTAATATCCGCATTATTCACCTTTTGCGAAAGGGTTGAGGAGAATAATATCGTGGCATCGGTTGATGCATATTGCAGATTTATCGGAGAGCTGTATAACACTCATTGTGAAAGCCTTGCGGAATATATCCGAAAAGCAGTTTTCAATGATGAGAATGTTTATATCCGCACGGTCGGTGCAGGCGGCAAGGCATCGGAATATGTTGAAGCCTCTGTCAGAAGAGAGCTTGGTATACTTCAGAATGTTGCCGACCTTCAGCCCGAAGACCTTATCTCCCCTCTCGGCGAAAAAATTGATTTGCCCGAATTTGCAGTTAAAAAAGTTTCTCTTGCAGAGGAATACCTTGAACGCTGCAACAATATCGGAAGCTGCGGCTACGGTATTTATTCGGATAACCATATGTTTTATCTCGGTGAAAACGGGCACATCATTCCCGTTCGTTCACCCGATACAATCCGCCTTTCCCACCTTATTGATTATAAGCGTGAGCAGCTGATTATTATTGAAAATACCCTTGCTCTGCTTGAAGGCAGACCCGCCGCAAACATTCTTCTCACGGGCGATGCGGGCACGGGCAAATCTTCAACGATTAAGGCGGTTGTTAACGAGTTTCACTCAAAAGGTCTGCGAATTCTTGAAATCCGCAAGGAACAGCTTCGCAGAATCCCCGCAATTATTGATGAACTGAGCGAAAATCCGCTTAAATTCATAATCTTCATTGATGACCTTTCGTTCGTTAAGGATGATGATAATTTCAGTGCACTCAAGGCAATTCTTGAAGGCTCGGTTTCTGCAAAATCAGGCAACGTTGTTATTTATGCAACAAGCAACCGCCGCCACCTTGTCAAAGAAAAATTCTCCGACAGAGAGGGCGACGATATTCACAGAAACGATACTATGCAGGAAATTATTTCTCTTTCGGACAGATTCGGAATTCATATAACTTTCCAACGCCCCGACAAAAAAACCTATCTCAACATAGTTCACGCCCTTGCCGAAGAACACGGAATAACAGTTCCCGAAGAGGAGCTTGACCTTGCCGCAGAAAGATTTGCTCTGGGCAGAGGCAACCGTTCTGCAAGAGCAGCGAAACAGTTTATTGACGGCATTATTGCCAATGAAGTGAAGGAGTAATCAATATGAGATGTGCAATCTACGGTGCCGGTTCTCTCGGCACGGTTCTCGGTGCTTATATGACAAAAAACGGAGTGCCCGTTGAGCTTGTTAACCGCAACAAGGCTCACGTTGCCGCTATGCGTGAAAAGGGTGCTCATATCACGGGAACGGTTGAAATGACCGTGCCCGTAAACGCAATCACACCCGATGAAATGAGCGGCAAATACGAAGTTATTCTTCTTATGACAAAGCAGCTTCACAACCCTGAGGTTGTTACCTTCCTCAAGCCCTTCCTTACCGATGACGGCGTTATCGTTACACTTCAGAACGGTATTCCCGAGCCCGGCATTGCAGAAATCGTTGGTAAAAACCATACTATGGGCTGCACCGTTGAATGGGGTGCAACTCTTTCGGCACCCGGCGAATGCATTCTCACCAGCGACCCCGACAGCCTTTCATTCCATATGGGCAAAATGGAAGGCATAACAGATGCACAGTTCACAATGGTTAAAGACCTTCTTGAAAAAATGTGTCCCGTTCACTTTGAAGAAAATCTTCTCGGTGCAAGATGGTCAAAGCTTCTTATCAATGCAACCTTCTCGGGTCTGGGCACGGTAGTCGGCGGCAGATTCGGCGATGTTTCCGAAGATGCCGATGCAAAAAAGGTTGCCATCCGCTGTATGAAGGAATGCATTGATGTGGGTCACGCAACGGGCGTTGAATTCGCTCCCGTTCAGGGCAAGGATATAACAAAGCTGTTCTATTATAAGGGTGCTTTGAAGCGTGCATTTGCCCTTCTGCTTCTGCCCATCGCAATGAAGAAGCACAGAGCAATCGAGCCCTCAATGCTTCAGGATCTCCGCAACGGCAAGCCTTGCGAGGTTGACGCCATAAACGGCGTTGTTTGCGAATGGGGCCGCAAATTCAATATCCCCACTCCCATCAATGACAGAATTGTTGAGGTTATCAAAAAAGAGCAGGCAGGAGAGCTCAAGCTTGAAAAATCAAACATCAGACTGTTTGATGACCTGCTTTAATAAGATATAGGCTACAAGTGTCGGTGCCAAATAATGCCGACACTTGATTTTTTATTTCCTTTTTGCTATAATTTATTTGATATGATTTAATATAGATAAAAGGGGGATTTTTATGTATGTGATTTTCACAAAACTAATTCTGTTCATCACCCTGATTTTTATGATAATAAAGTCTGTATTAGGCGGTCTTTGCGGCGGCGGAAATCCGCCTGAGGAAACAACAACCGCACCCTCAACCTCGGTAACCGAAACAACAACGGTACCCACCACTTCTCAAACCACCACTGACGAGGCAACCACCACAACCGAAACAACAACGGAAACCACAACCGCCAAGGCTCCCACAACCACCCACACAACAACGGGAACAACCACAACGAAGCCCACCACCACAAAGAAAACAACAACAACCGAATTCGGCACAAGATTCAACTCCGCTTCTCAGGATAAGCTTGTTGAATTCGGCGGAGAAAAAAACATAACCGTATTCAATGCGGTTGACGATACGGCAGACGGCGGATTCGTTGGCTGCGGCGTTACCACCTCAACAGACGGCAACTTTGCAGGTGTTGCTTCATCATTGTGGGCAACCAATTTCTCCTTTATCACAAAATACGATAAAAACCTTAATGTTGAATGGGTAAAGCCCATTGGCTTTGATAAATCGCAGACATCGGTTAACAGCATAACCTTTGAGGATGTTGCTGTTCTCAATGACGGTTCGATAGTTGCGGTTGGCTATTCAACGGCGGCAAATCTTGCTTATAATGACGAAACCAAGGGCTCAACCGATGCCGTTATTTACAGATTTTCTTCTTACGGTGAGGTTATCTATTCAAAAACCTTCGGCGGAAAAGATACCGATGCATTCTATGCCGTTGATAAAACCTCAACCGGCTTTGTAATCGGCGGCTCAACCAATTCTCACGATAACAGCTTCAGCGGCATTCCCGGCGAAAATTCAAGTGCAATTCTTATTAATCTTGATTATGACGGAAATGTGCTCTGGAACAAATATCTTACCGGTAACAAGGGCGGAATAATCAAAGGAATCAGCACCGACACAAGCGGAAATATTTTTGTTTCCTGCATAACGGAATCAACAACCGATAATTTTGAAGCCTTCAAAGAGCTTAACGAAAAGCTCATAAACACCGTTATTATCAAATATAACTATGCAGGCGATTTCAAATGGTATTATCCCATCGCATCAAGTGCAAGCGATGTTTTCGAGGCGGTTGTTGCCGATGATAACGGAGGCTGTGTTGTTGCGGGGCACTACAGCAACCTGAAAATTACTTACCCCGACGGCACTCTTGACGGCGTTCACCACTGCGGCGGAACGGATTCTCTTGTTATCAGAATCAATTCCGACGGCACCAACAGATGGACTAAAATTCTTTCGGGTTATTATGATGATTATGCAACCGCAATAGAAAAATCCGAAGGCGGCTTCATCGTAAGCGGCTATACATATTCATCAAACCGTGAATTCAGCGGCATAAACAATATGGGTAACGGCGATGCATTCACCGCATTTCTCACCCCTGCGGGCAACACCGCAGAAATTCTCACCGCAAACGGAAGCCGTTCAGACTCCGCAACCTGCGTAGCGGTTAACAAAGACGGTGCTGTTGCCGTTCTCGGCAAAACAGTTTCAAACAACGGAAGCTTTAACGGACTTAATGACCATCTGACCGACGGTTATATTGATATGTATCAAAATCTCAATAACGGTGTTAACCCCTACACAAGCTTTGCGGTTAAATATTCAACAACAATTAAAAACTTCTGATAAAAAGCTCCGTACCTCTCGGTACGGAGCTTTTTGTTATCCTATATCCATTTCACCATCAAGAACCACGCAAGGCTTTTCAAAACCTTCAAGCTCAAGAACAATAATTTCATTTCTGCCCTTCTTAAGGAAAGGTGCGGGAAGATATGCCGATTGCTGCGGGCCGACACTCCAATATCTTGAAAGCACGGTGCCGTTAACTATGATTATGCCTTTTGTAAAGGTTGGAAGCTTTACAAAAGTGTCGCAGCATTCATCAATTTCGATTTCAGCTTTAAGGAATACGGGTGTGCCGTCAAATTTATCAACACCCTCTTTGAATTCAAGACCCGAAAGGTCGGTAAGCGGAAGAGGATAATTCTGCCAATGATAAACAAAATTATTGCCGAAGCCGATTCCCTCCGTTATGCCCTTGCGGTCACGGAGCTTTGCACCGTAATTGACTCTGCCCATATTCTCAACAAGAACTGCAAGCTCATTGCCGTCTTTATCAATGCTCACCGAATTAACGGGCTTCTTATCGTTTCTGTACTGAATGCCTATATATTTATTATCCTTATATATATATGCTCTGTCGTGAACATCCTGAAGGCGGATGGGCTGCTCATCACGGGGACCCCTTACCTTTGTTTTATAAAGCACAAAGCCGTAGCCCTGATTAAGCTTTTCCATAGTAAGCGGTGTTACCGACTCAACGGGAGCTGAAATATTATCAAGATTTTCAAGAAGCTTTGCGGAATACCTGAATTCGATTTCACCGTAATTCTTTTTCTTTACGGGTGCAGGCATTTCAATTTCGGGTATGGTTGCGTATTTTGAAATAACCTCTTTGAATTTATAATATTTCTCTGTAGGTTCGCCGCATTCGTTAAGCGGAGCATCATCATCATAGCTCGAAACCGTGGGCTCATAAGCATCATAATCATTTGCACCGTTCATATATCCGAAGTTTGTGCCGCCGTGGAACATATAAGCCGAAAGGCTTGCTCCCATTGAAAGAATATCGTCAAGTGCATCTGCCGCATCCTGCGGGTCGCGGCTGTGATGCTCCTCTGTCCAATGGTCAAACCAGCCGTTCCAGAATTCGGTGCACATAAGAGGTCCGTCGGGCTGATATTCGCGAAGGCGTGCAAACTGCTCCTTTGCCCTTGAGCCGAAGTTTGCTGTCTTATGTATCTCGGGCACGGTGCCTGCGGTAAGCATCTGATATTCCGCACCGTCAGAGGTGAAGAAGGGCACGTCAATTCCCCTCTCTCTCATTCCCTTTGCAAGGTAGCGGATATATTCGCTGTCATCGCCGTAGCTGCCGTATTCATTCTCAACCTGAACAAGAATAACATTGCCGCCGCGTGTTATCTGATGATTTTTGATTCTGGGTATAAAATCATCAAAGAAACGGTCAACCGCCGCAAGATAATTCTTTTCCATACAGCGAAGCTGAAGCTCGTCATTTTTAAGAAGCCACCAGGGCAGACCGCCGAAATCCCACTCAGAGCAGATATACGGACCGGGGCGTACTATGGCATAAAGACCAAGCTCTGCCGCAATCTCAAGAAACTTCTCAATATCGAGCATACCTTCATAATTAAATTCGCCCTCTGAAGGCTCGTGCATATTCCAGGCAACATAAGTTTCAACTGTGTTGAAGCCGCAGGCTTTGAGCTTTATAAGTCTGTCACGCCAATACTCTGCGGGAACTCTGAAATAATGAATTGCACCTGCAATTATTCTGAAAGGCTCGCCGTTAAGCTTAAAGCCGTCTTTTTCAATAGCAAAAGTATTCATATTCACACCTCAATCCGGCAATTCTTCTTTTTCATAGGGGAATTCGCTGAAAACCTCAAATTTCTTTGCTCTCATCCAGAGCGAAGGATTTATTTTTACCGTAAATCCGCAGCCGTTCGGAGTAAGCCATTCGTGCATGGGAAGCTCGGGGATTCCGTAGGTTGCAAGAATTGCCATTATAACGCCGCCGTGAGTTACGATTGCCGCCTCGGTTGTTCCCGTTTTCATAAGACCCTCGGCAACCTTCTCAAAGGTTTCGCAAACACGCTTTCCGAAAGCTTCATTGCTTTCTCCGAAGGGAGGTTCAACACCCCTTTCGCCGGCAAGCCAACGGGGAAAAACGGGATGGTCTTCGAGCTGCTCGGCTGTTTTGTTTTCAAAGAAGCCGAAATTATATTCGATAAAGCCTTCAATTTCAATAGGCTTGTTTTCAGGATAAAGAATTGACGCTGTTTCCTTGCAGCGTTTCAAGGGGCTTGTAAAAAGTGCCTGAACGGGCGGAAATACCGTTTCTTCTTTAAGCTGTGCAAGCTGCTTCTTGCCGTCTTCGCTTAAAAGAACATCGGTATGCCCGATATATCTGCCCTGCAGATTTTCGTCTGTAAGACCGTGTCTGATAAGATGAACCGTATAGGATTTCATTTTTTCCTCCAAAAAACCCAAACTATTTTTATTCAAAATTGACAATATACAAACTGTATAAAAAGAGATATAATATTATTACATAAAGTTTATGGGGTGAAAATAAAAATGGAAAAGACTTTGCCGATTATTCTTTCCGAACTTCGCAAAGCAAAGGGCATCAGCCAGAAAGAGGCATCCGCACAGCTCGGAATATCCCAGGCTCTTCTTTCGCACTATGAAAAAGGCATAAGAGAATGCGGTCTGGGATTTCTCGTAAGAGCTGCGGATTTTTACGGCGTATCGTGCGACTATATGTTGGGCAGGTCAAGCAGCCCTTCCGGTCTTGACACTCAGGCTGAAGCCGAAAAGGAAGAATCCGACTCTCTGCCTATAACCAAAACCTTCCTGAAAGCAACTGCTCTTCTGAGAGATGCCATCCATAAGAAGGATGTTGATGTGGGCATTAAATTCAACAACGCTTTCGCTCTGCAGCTTTACCGCATAATTCTTATGAATGCGGCGGCGGGCAATATTCCCGCAAGCTGGGCAAGAGACAGATTTGACACCGGAAAGCTTTTTGATAACCGTTTTTATCTCGGGCTTATAACCTCAGCCGAAAAAGCTGCTCTCACTCCCCCGAGAAACGGCAGCCCCTGCGAGGAAGCTCCCGTGCCCGATGCGATAAAAACCGTTGTTGCCTTTGCCGAAAACTATATTGACGAAACCCTCAACACCATTATTCCTTAAATCAAAGCAAGAGTCACAACCGCATTTCTGCGGTTGTGACTTTTTGTTATTCTGCCATAAGCTCTTCGTAAAGCTTGATATATTCTCTTGCCGATTTGCCCCAGCTGTTATCGCATTTAAGGGCTCTTTCAACAAGCTTATTCCAATATGCTTTATCGGAATATGCGGCAAGCGAGCGTCTGATTGCATCAAACATATCATAAGCATCATAGCTCTTGAAGGTGAAGCCGTTACCCTTGCCGTCACCGCTGTCGGTAATGGTATCCTTAAGGCCGCCCGTTTCTCTTACGATGGGAATTGTGCCGTAACGCAAGGCAACCATCTGCGAAAGACCGCAGGGTTCGCTCTTTGAGGGCATAAGGAACAAATCGCTGCCCGCATAGATTTTTCTTGCCATATCGGGAATGAATCCGATACGAAGACCAACCTTGTCGGGGAAATCAGCCTGGAGTGCTTTGAAGAAATCTTCATATTCAGCATCGCCCGAGCCGAGCACTATGAGCTGCATATCCGTAAGGCTCAGAAGCTCCCACATAATTCTCTTTATAAGGTCAAGACCCTTATGTGAAACAAGTCTTGTTACAATACCCATAACGGGCACATCTTCTCTTACGGGAAGACCGAACATCTCCTGAAGAGCAGCTTTGTTCTTGCTCTTGTTTGAAAAATCCTTGGCGTTATAGTTAAAGAAAATATCCTTATCCGTTTCGGGGTCATAATTCTCAACATCTATGCCGTTAAGAATACCGCTGAGCTTATAGCTTCTCTCTTTGAGAATGGGATGTAAGCCGTGGCTGAACCAGGGGTCAAGGATTTCGTTGGCATATGTGTTACTTACGGTTGTTACTCTGTTTGAGCACTCAATGCCGCCCTTCATCAGATTAAGGCAGTCGCCAAACTGAAGAAGCGGAGCACACTCCTCACCCAGACCGAACAAATCGCCGAGTATTTCATTGCCGTATTTGCCCTGATACTGAATGTTGTGGATGGTGAACACGGTTTTGATACCCGTGTAGCCCTCCTTTTTTCCGTAAATGGCTGTGTAATAAATGGGAACAAGAGCACTCTGCCAATCGTTGCAATGAATAATATCGGGCTTGAAATCAATATAAGGCAGAATTTCGAGCACCGCTCTTGAGAAGAATGCAAATCTTTCGCCGTCATCATAATGACCGTAAAGAGTGTTTCTCTTGAAGTAATATTCATTGTCAATAAGATAATAGATTACTCCGCCTGCCTTCGCTTCAAAAATTCCGCAATACTGTCTGCGCCACGAAACGGGCACCATAATATTGGTTATAAACTTCATCGAAGCACGCATTTCATCGCTGATTGTGCCGTAAAGAGGCATAACAACTCTGCAGGCAACCCTGCGTCTTCTCAAAGCCTGCGGAAGAGAGCCTGCAACATCGGCAAGTCCGCCGCTTGCGGCAAAGGGAAGAGCTTCACTTGAAACATATAAAACCTTCATAATTTTACCTCTTCATTATTCAAAAATTACTGTTGTATAATACATATTCTGATACTTTACAACACCTACGCCGATTTTTGTTGTGTTGATGCTCATAGCCTTCGAATTGAGCGAGGCTTTGATTTCCTGATAAAGCTGGTTGCCGCCGTAAGCTGTTGTGAAAGTATTTGCCCCTGCCGCATTCGGCTCACCGTAGGTATCGGGCTTCGCCATTCCGAGGCTGTTTGACCTTGCACTGATATTAAGATTTGTGTCAAAGGTAAGCGGTGCAAGATCGAGCTGAGCTCTGTCCTCATTAAGCTGCGTAACAATGTTCTGTGCAAGAACATCATCTCTGTTTACACCGCCGGACAGGTCAATATTTATTCTGCTCGTTGTTGTTTCCTCGGTTGGTGCTTCGGTCCAGATAGGCGGTTTGGTTGTGGGTGCGGCATCAAGCGTTACAACCTCGGTAACGGGATTGCCGTTTTCATCCTTCACGGGGCGGTGAAGCTTATCCGTAACCTGAACATAAGATGTCTGAGGAATAAACTCGGTTGTAGGTGCTTCGGTTGTTGTGCTGTCTGCCGGCACGGAATAAGTAACAAGCTCTGTTACGGGCACACCGTTTTCATCATAAACGGGATTGCCGTCAGGGTCTGTCACCTGCACCATTGTTGAAAACTCAATAAGCGGCACGGCTGTTGTGGTGGGCTTGGGCTTGGTTGTGGGGTATGTGTGGTTTGACGATACCTTCGGCTTGAAATATTTGGTCACCATTGTGTAATAAACAACGCTGCCGTCTTCCTGCGTTTCGCTCACAACAACAACCTCGGATACCTCTTCGGTTTCTGCTGCCGTAGGCTGCTCAGGTCCGCCGATAACACCAACCTTAACAAGAATAACAACCACAACGAGAATAACCGCCAGCCCTACAACTATGCCGGTCAGAAGATTTTGCGTGGATATTTTTTTATTGGACATTACGATATAACACTTCCTTGGGGGTAACTTTAAATCACGATTCCCTTACCCACATAAACGGGATAGCTTGAATCGCCGCAGAGCTTCTTGCCGGGCTTAACGATAACCTTCTTATCAAGGATGACGCTTTCAACCGATGCGTTTTCGCCCACAAATGAATCCTGCATAATAATTGCGTTTTTAACCTTTGCACCCTTGGCAACGGTAACGCCTCTGAAGAGAATTGAATTCTCAACCTCACCCTCAATCTTACAGCCGTCGGCAATAAGAGAGTTGGAAACCTTTGACTCCATTCCGTAGAATGCTGGAACCTTATCTCTTACCTTGGTGAGGAAGGGTCTTTCGGCAATAAAGAGCTGCTTTCTGTTTTCAGCCTTCAGAATTTCCATACTTACATCATAATAGCTCTGAAGAGATTCAAGAACCTTAACGAAGCCCTTTACCTCATAGCCGTAAACATTGAGAAGATTAACATTGTTGCTGAGGATTGTTTCAAAATCGTCAATTCTTGCACTGTGAGCCTCGTGAAGTAGTCTTTCAAGCAAGGTTCTGCCGATAATCATTGTTTTGAGTGAATAATTTGCTTCTCCCGTGTAGCACTCAACAAGAGTATCGCTGAGCACTCTGCCGTTTTCATCAAGCTCATATTCGCTCGAACCGGGAATCATCGGAGGAATTCCCTTTGTGTAAGCAAGAGTAATATCGGCATTCTTTGCAATATGAGCCTTAATCATATCTTCATAATCCATATTGCAGATAACGTTACAGTCTGTGAGAAGAACATAATCCTTATTGGAATCGCTGATATAGCTGATGCTGCCGTAAAGAGCATCTGCCTTGCCTGCGGGAACGCCGAGATTTGCAAAGCTGAAGGGGGGCAGAAGAGTCATACCCTCTCTTTTTCTCGAAAGGTCCCAGGGCTTGCCCGTTCCGATATGGTCCATAAGCGAACGGTAGTTGCTCTTGGTTATAACACCAACCTTTGAAATGCCTGCGTTAACCATATTTGAAAGAGGAAAATCTATAAGGCGGTAACGGCCTGCAAAAGGAACCGAGCCCATTGTTCTTAAAGCTGTAAGCTGGGGAAGAACTTCATCATATGCATTGGAAAATATAATGCCGAGAACATTTTTTGCTGACATTATTCCGCACCTCCTATATCGGTATCTATCATTGCTTTGGGTTCAACCTTTGCACCCTTGCCGATTTTAACGCCGTTACCAACAACAGCAACGCCCCAATCATCAATGTTTTCCATACTTTCAGGGCTTGCACCTACAACGGCACCCTCTTCGACAACCGCATTTTCGGCAACTATCGAATACTGAACAACGGCACCCTTTTTGATAACCGTGCCGGGCATAACGATTGAGTATTTAACCTGTGCACCCTCTTCAACGGTTACGTTTGCAAAGAGAACAGAGAAATCAATATCGCCTTCAATATCGCAGCCCTCTGTTATCATTGAACGCTCAACCTTTGCACTTGTGCCGATATAGTGGGGCGGTGCTGCAGGTGTTCTTGAATAAATCTTCCAGCCGTCATCATCAAGGTCAAGGTCAACCTTGGGATTGAGAAGGTCGAGGTTTGCATCCCAGAGGCTGTTGATTGTTCCTACATCCTTCCAGTAACCGTCAAACTGATAGGCAAACATTCTCTCGCCGTTTTCGTGCATTGCGGGAATAACATCGTGGCCGAAATCGTTGCCCGAGCCTTCTTTTGCTTCATCTTCAATAAGATATTTGCGAAGCTTCTGCCAGCTGAAAATATAAACACCCATTGATGCCTTGTTGCTTCTGGGATTCTTGGGCTTTTCCTCAAATTCCTTGATTGAGCCGTCATCGTTAACAATCATAAGACCGAAGCGGCTTGCCTCTTCCCAGGGAACCTCAAGCATTGCAATAGTGCAGTCTGCATCCTTTTCCTTATGGAAATCAAGCATCTTTGAATAATCCATTTTATAGATATGGTCGCCCGAAAGAATGAGAACATATTCGGGGTCATATCTTTCAATGAAATTGATGTTCTGATAAATTGCGTTTGCAGTGCCCTTATACCACTCTGTACCCTTAATCTGCTGATAGGGTGAAAGCACGTGAACACCGCCGTTTGCACGGTCGAGATCCCAGGGCTGTCCGTTTCCGATATAATCGTTAAGCTCGAGGGGCTGATACTGGGTGAGAACACCAACGGTGTTTATGCCCGAGTTAACGCAGTTGGAAAGAGGGAAGTCGATAATGCGGTATTTGCCTCCGTAGGGAACTGCGGGTTTTGCGATTTTCTGCGTAAGAATGCCGAGACGGCTGCCCTGTCCGCCTGCAAGAAGCATTGCTATGCATTCGGGTTTAATTGCCATGGGGAAACCTCCTTTTATTATCAAACCGTAGTTTTTTTCTTGCGAGAAGTATTTTTTATATACAAACAGCTCAAGCCTTCCATATCAAGCTCAATGCTGTAATCGTATCCGTGCATGGGTTTTTTCTTTGCTCTGACCGAACCGACGGTGCTTTCGCCTCTGCCGCCGAAAGCGGGGTCTGCCGAGCTGAAAACAACTCTGTAGGTGCCTTGCTTCGGAACGCCGATACGGTATTTATGCCTTGTAACATTTGTGAAATTGCAAAGAGATATTATTTCATTTCCGCTTTTATCTCTTCTGATATAAGCAACAACGGAATTATCTCTGTCGTCGCTCACAATCCAGTTAAAGCCTTCCCAGCTGTAATCGACCTCCCAGAGAGGCGGATTCTGAATATAAAATCTGTTGAGCGAAGCAACATAGTTTTTAAGCTGTCTGTGAGAATCGTAATCAAGCAGCAGCCAATCAAGCGGCTGCTTATAATTCCATTCGATGAACTGACCGAATTCGCTGCCCATAAACAAAAGCTTTTTGCCCGGATGCGACATCATATATCCGAGAAATGACCTCACGCCCGCAAATTTTTCTTCGTAGCTGCCGGGCATCTTATTTATGAGCGAGCATTTTCCGTGAACAACCTCATCGTGGGAAACCGGTAAAATAAAGTTTTCTGAAAATGCATAGAAGAATGAGAAGGTAAGCTTATCGTGATTGAATTTTCTTGAAAGCCCGTCAAGCGAAAAATATATGAGGCAATCGTTCATCCAGCCCATATTCCATTTGAAATTGAAGCCGAGACCGCCGAGATAAGTGGGCTTTGAAACCATCGGCCACGCCGTGCTTTCTTCGGCAATAACCATAACATCGCCGTGCTCCCTGAATATCGCTTCATTGAGCTTCCGCAGAAAATCAACAGCCTCCAGATTTTCTTTGCCGCCGTGGATATTGGCAACCCATTCGCCGTTTTTTCTGCCATAATCAAGATAGAGCATTGACGCAACCGCATCAACTCTTATGCCGTCGATGTGGTATTTATCTATCCAGAACATCGCACTTGAAACAAGAAAGCTCTGAACCTCGGGTCTGCCGTAATCGAACACCCTTGTGCCCCATTCATAATGCTCACCCTTGCGGGGGTCTGCATATTCATAGCACGCACCGCCGTCAAACTCATAGAGTCCGTGGGCATCCTTCGGAAAATGAGCAGGCACCCAATCAAGAATAATTCCGATTTCTTCTCTGTGAGCCTTATCAACAAAATAAGCAAAATCATCGGGCGTTCCGTAGCGTGAGGTGGGGGCAAAATAACCGGTTACCTGATAGCCCCACGAGCCGTCAAACGGATATTCCGTTACGGGAAGCAGCTCAATATGGGTATATCCCATATCCTTGACATAGGGAATAAGTCTGTCTGCAAGCTCACGGTAATTCAGCACATTGCCGTCACCGTGTGTCTGCCACGAGCCGATATGAACCTCATATATATTAACGGGAGATTCATAGATGCTGACGTTCTTCCTTTTTGAAAGCCATTTTTCATCGTTCCATTCAAAATCAATGCTTCCGTAATATTTGGAAGCTGTTTCGGGTCTTGTTTCCGTATGGAACGCATAGGGATCGGCTTTGTAAAAAGTTCTTCCGTCTGCCGTTTTAAAAAAGAACTTATAGGCATCAAAGCGTTTAACGTTTTTCAGCGAGCATTCCCAGACGCCGCTGCTGATTTTTTGCATAGCCGCCTGCTCTGCATCCCAGCCGTTAAAACCACCCGCAACGCCTGCCCATTGAACATTCGGAGCCCAGACCCTGAAAACAACCTCGCCGTTTTCTGAAGGATGAGCGCCGAGAAATTCATATGCCCTTGCGTTTGTTCCCTCGTGAAACAGATAAAGCGGGATTCCGCCGTCTGCTTTAGCCATATATAAGTCCCCTTTATATATAAAATTATTATAACAATTACAAATTATGTTTTCAAGTCTGTCATTTAAAATTTAGTAACAAAATATTGCCCCAAATATTAAACAATTTGACGAGAAAAGTTACAATGCTGTCACCTTCGTTGACAAAAACAGCATAATTTGCTATCATTAGTGTGTTTTATTTTTAAAAAATTATGTCAAGGAGAACCGTATATGGTAAATTCAGATAACCTTTGCATGAGCTGTATGCGTGAAATCGGAGAGGAAAAAATTTGTCCTCACTGCGGATACCACATCAATTCCGCACAGATTTCCCCTTATCTTCCCGTACGCACCGTTATTGCAAACAGATACCTTGTTGGAAAAATTCTTGAATATAACGGAGAAGGTGCAACCTATATAGGCTGGGACCTTTCAGATAAAAAAGCTGTTAAAATCCGCGAATTCATTCCCGATTCGTTCACTATGAGAACTCCCGCAAGCCCCAACCTTCAGGTTATGCACGGCAGCGAAGCCGTTTTTTCGGAGCTCCGCCAGAGCTTTAACGAGCTTTGGTCAAAGCTTGCAAGGCTCAGAGGTCTTTCTGCTCTGATAAGCGTGAATGAGGTTGTTGAAGATTTCGGAACCTCATATGCAATTTACGAGCATTTCGACGGAATATCCCTGCGTGATTTTCTTCTCAGAAGCAAATCGGGCTATCTTCCCTGGGAAAAGGCAAGGCAGCTTCTTATGCCCATTCTTTCAACCCTCGGAACTCTCCATTCCTCGGGCATAATCCACAGAGGCATTTCGCCCTCAACTCTCATTATCGGAACAGACGGAAAAATCAAAATAACGGGTTTTTGCATCGGTGCCGCAAGAACCTCGAGAAGCGACCTTAACAGCCAGCTTTATGACGGCTATGCCGCAATAGAGCAATACGGCTTTGACGGTCAGCAGGGCACCTGGACCGATATTTATGCCTTCGGTGCCGTGCTTTACAGAACACTCATCGGAAGCGACCCCATTTCGGCAAAAGAAAGAATGACAAACGACCGCCTTATGGTGCCCGGCAAATTTGCCGAAGCCCTTCCCGCATATGTTATAAACGGTCTTATAAATTCACTTCAGATTTTGCCCGAAGACAGAACACGCACCGTTGAGCAGCTTCGTGCCGAGCTTTCGGCTTCGCCCGTTGCAACAGCGGTAAGCGGTCAGTATCAGCAGAAGGATGCCTCTCCCGCAAAGCCTGCAGCAGCTCCCAAGCCTGCAAACGCACCCAAGAAAAAGGCTCCCCCTCAGAACGCTGCACAAACCGTTATTATTTCTGCGGTTATCGCAATTATTGCGGGTCTGCTGATTTTCGCCGTGCTTTCCTTCACGGTATTCAAGGATAATTTCAATTTCGGCTCAGGCAGCAACACAACAGCCGCCTCACAGACCGAGGCACAGCCCGTTGCCGTTCCTGAATTTTCGGGCAGAAGCTATCTTGATATTTCTTCAAACCCCGTGTTCAAAGCGAACTTCAAGTTTGAAGCTCAATATGTAAACAATGATGAAATCAGCGAGGGATATATAGTAACCCAGAGCATTGCCGCCGACACTATGGTTCAGCCCGGCACAACAATCACTCTTTATGTGAGCAAGGGCAAAGAAAAAATAGTGCTTCCCGATGTTGCGGGCTATGACTATGAAGAAGCTGAAAAGCGTCTTACGGAGCTTGGCTTCGTTTGTGAGAAGATTGAAACAAGAGAAGGCGAATACAGAAATAACGAGGTTGTTTCAATGGCTCCCATTGCCGAGCAAAGCTACTATAAAAACACAACGGTTTATCTTCGCGTTTTCATTGCCGAAAGCGAGCCCGTAACCGATGAATTCGGAAACATTATTGAAACCGAAGAAACAACCGATGAAAGCGGCAATACCGAAGAAACATCAACTGAATATTAATTATTCAACGCCGGAGATTTTTCTTCGGCGTTTTTTCTTTTTTCGTTGACTTTGGTTAAGGATTAATATATATTCAAAGAGTATAAAGCTTTACAAGAGGTTTGAAATGAAAAACACCGTTCCGTCATATTTTAAAAATTTCCGCTGCATTGCGGATAAATGCCCCGACACCTGCTGTGCGGGCTGGGATATTGTTGTTGATGAAGAAAGCCTTGAAAAATACAATTCAATGCAGAGTGCATACGGCAAAAAAATCCGTTCTCTTTTAACTGTTGACGGTGACGGCGACACAATTTATAAATCAAACGGCAAATGCCCTTTTCTTCTTGAAAACGGTCTTTGCGATATGTTTATTGCCATAGGGCACGATAACCTCTGCCGCACCTGCCGTCAGTTTCCCCGCCATATAACCGATTTCGGTTCAAGAATTGAAACGGGGCTTTCCTTTTCCTGCCCCGAAGCGGCAAGACTCATAACCGAAAACGATACGCCCATAACCTTTGAAACCGAAGAAATTCAGGGCAGCATCTCGCCCAACAGCATCGACCCGAATGTATATTTTACTCTTTTCAAGGCTCGGAATTTGGCGATTGATATACTTCAGAACAGAAAATATTCAATGCCCGAAAGGCTTTCGGCATTTCTTGTTTTCTCCGAAGCAACAGATAAATTCATAAAAAAAGGCCTCACAGACAAAGCAAATGAGGTAATTGAAAATTATTCTTTTTCTTATTCTGCCCGCAACCCCCGCCCCGCTTCGGCGAAAAAAGCTTTGCAGAAATATTATTCGGATTTTTCTTTTCTCGAAAAGCTTAACCCCGAATGGGCAGGATACAGTGAAAAAATATCAGAAGTTTTTTGCAAGGATATTTCCGCATTTCTTTCCGCAACAAAAACCAACGAGTGGGAGCTTGAGCATTTTGCGGTTTATCTTGTTTTCAGATATTTTCTAACCGCAGTTTTCGATTATGATTTGCTCACAAAAGCAAAATTCACCGTTGTTTCGCTCATTAACATCTTCAGAATTCAGACTCTTGAAAAAGCTTTTAAAAGGCAGAAAAGAATTGAAATAATGCAGAAATATTCAAAAGAGGTTGAGCATTCCGCAAACAACCTTGAAAATATGAACTTGTTTATAAAGAAAAGCAAATACTATTCCGTTGAAAATCTTATCAACATATTGGAGATGATAAAATGAAATACTGCAATCTCGTTAACACAAAGCAGGGCAGCAAATCCGTTCACCGCTTTTCAAGCGGCAACACCCTGCCTCTTGTTCAGCTTCCCTTCGGTATGGCGGCATTTGCCCCGCAGACCGTTGAAGATAACATCAGATGGTATTACCATCCCGACAGCCACAGCCTTGAAGGCATAAGACTCACTCACCAGCCCTCGCCGTGGATTGCAGATTACGGTGCAATGGTATTTCTTCCGCAGAACAAAAAAATGGGCGGTGCCGACGGCGAAGCCCGCTGGTCGGGCTACAGACCCGAAGAAGCGGTTTTAACTCCGTATTATCTCAAAACCCGTTTTCTGCGTTCACGGGCGGATTTTGAGCTTTCGCCCACCGAAAGAGGTGCGGCAATTAAAATCACCTTTGATGAAAATAACGGAGATAATTATTTTTCTGCCGTGCCCGTAAAAGGTATGTGCTCTTACCGTTTTGACGCAAAAACCAACACTCTCTATGCTTCAACGGATATGCATATGAGTGGCGAAGCGGTAAAATTCAGGAATTATATCGTTCTCCGCTTCCCCGAGGGTGCGGTTGATGTTGAAAAAACACTCGTCAGCAACGGCGAAAATTTCCGCAGCGGAACAAAAATCAGAGGAAAGAAAGCAGGCATCCACCTTGCACTCACGGAAAAGGTTACGGAAATAAAGCTTGCAACCTCTTACATAAGCTTTGAGCAGGCGGTTTTAAATCTTGAAAATGAGCTTTCGGGCAAATCGCTTGAAGATGTAAAGACTTTTGCCGAAGAGAAATGGGAAAGCTATCTTTCAAGAATCAAAATCGAAGCAAAAGACGAAAAACAGCTCAGAACCTTCTATTCCTGTATGTACCGTGCATTTCTCTATCCTCACAAATGCTACGAATACGATAAAAACGGCAATGCCGTTCACTATTGCCCGCACGACGGCTCAATCCGCAAAGGTGTAAGATACACCGATAACGGCTTCTGGGATACCTACAGAACCGTTTATCCTTTCTTCTCGCTTGTTGCAAAAGAAGAGCTTCGCGAAATGCTCACCGCATTCATTTATGAATATAAAGAAAGCGGCTGGCTTCCCCGCTGGCTTTCAATCGGCGAATGCGGCTGTATGCCCAGCACCCTTGTTGATGCCGTTATCTGTGACGGTGCGGTAAAGGGCTTTATTGATAATGAAACTCTTGAGGTTGCACTTGAAGGAATGATTAAGCATTCCGTTACAAACGCACCGCATAAGCGTTTCGGCAGAAACGGTGCGGAAACCTATTGCAAGCTCGGATATGTTCCCTATGAGGATGAAAAAGAAAGCGTAAACCTTACCCTTGATGCCGCTTACGGCGACTGGTGCATTGCCGAGGTTGCAAAGCTTCTTGGCAAAAAAGATATTGAAAAAGAATACAGAAAGCGTGCTCTTAATTATAAAAATCTCTTTGACCCCGAAACAGGCTTTATGCGTGCCAAGGATAAAAAAGGCAATTTCCGCCCCGATTTCACTCCCATAGGCTGGGGCAGAGATTACACCGAGGGCAGTGCGTGGCAGAATTCATTTGCCGTGCCTCACGATATGGAGGGTCTTGCAGAGCTTTACGGCGGCAAGGATAAGCTCATAGCGAAAATTGATGAACTTTTTGCAACTCCGCCTTATTATGAAATTATCGGCTACGGCTGCGAAATCCACGAAATAACCGAGCTTGCCGCCATTGATTTCGGTCAGTGTGCAATTTCAAACCAGCCCAGCTTCCATATTCCTTATATCTTCTCCGAGCTTGGGGATGTTGAGAAAACCGCCTATTGGGTAGAAAGGCTTTGCAACGAAGCTTTTTCATATGAAGATGACGGCTTCCCCGGTGACGAGGATAACGGCACAACCGCTATCTGGTATATTTTCGGCGTGCTTGGCTTCTATCCCTTCTGCCCCGGCAGACCCGATTATGTCAAGGGCAAGAAGCAGGTTATCAGAGCCTTCATAGGCGAAAAAGAAATTGATGCCGACAGCTTTGAGGGCAGCAGAATTCCTTATGATGAACTTATTTGACAAAAATATATTTGCTGATATAATTAAAGCATAAAAAGTAAAGGGGAAAAATTATGGACAGATATTTAATCATCAACGCCGACGATTTCGGTATGTGCAGAGGTGCAAACCTCGCAGTTACGGATCTTTTTAAGGATAAGAACTCGGCTCTCACATCTTCAACAATTATGGCTCCCTGTGCCTGGGCACCCGAAGCCTGCAAATTTGCAGCCGCAAACCCTGAATTCGCAATCGGCGTTCACCTCACGCTCACCAGCGAATGGAGCAACTACCGCTGGGCACCCGTCAACTCAAAGAATACCGATTCTCTTCGTGACGAAGAAGGCTTTATGTGGCACGAAAGCGACCAGGTTGAAAAGAATGTTGATATTGACGAGGTTGAGGGCGAAATCAGAGCACAGATTGAACGCTGCAAAAAACTCGGTCTTGTTACACCCTCTCACCTTGATAACCATATGGGCTCGCTTTACGGCATTGAAACCGGCAGATTTGAGCTTCTTCAGCTCACCCTCAGCCTTGCAGGCGAATACGGTCTGCCCTTCCGTATGCCCGGCAACGTTACCGATGCAATGATGGGTAACTCAATGCTCGACATCAATGTTGACAAGAGCCTCATTGAAATGGTTTTCGGTAAAATTCTTGATTTTGCAAAGATGAATAAGGTTGCAATTCCCGATTACCTCATTCCCAACGAATGGGGCGGCCCTCAGGATGAAAGCTACGAAAACTTTGTTGAATATGTTTATGACCTTTATGCAAATCTTCCCGAAGGCATAACCGAAACCTATATGCATCCCTCGCTTGAAACCGATGACCTCAAGGGCACAACCGGCTGCTGGAACCGCAGAGTATGGGAATATCAGATTCTCAAAGACCCCAGAACCCGCCAGCATATTGAGGCTCACGGCATAAAGCTTATCAATTACCGTGACCTTGCAGAAATGAAGAAGTATTAATAAAAATTCAGGGCTGTTTCACAGAGAAAAACTCCGTGAAGCAGCCCTTTTTGACTGTCGATAAAGTCGCTGAAACATAAACGAAAAAATGAAAGTGAAAATCCGTATAGCATCCTTTGGCAAAGGAGGTGGATTTTGGCGAAGCCAAAAGACGGAGGATTGTTAATTTTGTTTTCGTTTATTTGCCGTTTTTTCTCCCATCGGAGTACCTTTGTACACCTTCGGTCGAAGAAAACGGCATTCAGCTTCCTTTCTCAACAGTCATTATCTCAATGCAACATAAAAATATGTTGTTCCCAGCTCGTTAAGCAAAGGATATGTGCTTCGTGCAACCTCATTTTCCGTGCTTCTCACCTTAAAGCCGTTTGAGGTGATTTCAATGCCGAGGGTTGAGCCTTTTTTAAGACCCACCGCGGCATACGCCGCATTTTTTCCCGCAGCGTGGTTGCAATAAATCAGCGGCATCTGATTACCTACAACAATAACCGTGTTGGGCTCAAAACCAAGACTGATGCTGTTTGTTGCATCTCCCGTTCCGAAATAGCTGCCCGAAACAAAAGGGGAATTAAGAAAGCTGAGCTGCTCTGTCGAAAGATGTATATCGCTGTTGTTTATATGAGAAGCACAAAGATGCTCCTTGCTGATAAACGACGGAAAATCAAGGCTTGAGCTCGTTGCGGGGCACAAAGAAGCATTGACCAGAGCCCACGCCGTGAGCACAAAGGCATCGGTATCTCTGTCTGAAACAATTTCGCTGCAGCCCGAAGAAAGAATATCCATTCCCGATGCAAAGGTCAGGCAGTCTATTATATCCGTAAACGCTTCGTGGCAGGCGCTGCCGCCCGAGGAATACGGAGCGTGAATAGAAAGCCTTATTCTGATTTTTGCCTGCCTGCAATATTCATTTTCTATGAGCACACCCTCGTCATTTTCGGTAAAGGAATCAACAATTTCCATTCCCTCAATACCAACGGCAACCGTTGTGTGCTTAAGCGGCACAGCCTTTTTGACGGGAGGATATTCCGTGAGAAATTTAATATATGCAAGCTCTTCTCTTTCCTTAAGCCACGCAACTATGTTTGCGGGCAAAGCACTTATCTCACTCATAATCATCCTCCTCCGGTTCAACGATAACTCTGATTATCGCCCAGATATAAAAAGGCTCGTCTTTTTTGTAAACCTTTTCGGCTCTGTCAATTCTGTATTTTTCACCCATACACCGAACATATTCGCCCTCATTCGCCGCCGTTAAATCCGGGTCGGGAGGTCCGATATAAAGATAATGACCCTGCGAGTTATAACCGATTTCGGTGTTAACGCCGTAAAGATACATTTTGTTTTTATATCGGAGAGGGCTTATGAATGCACTCATATTCTTCAGAACCTCACCGTCTTTTGAAATAAACTCGGCAGGCCTGCCGTGCGAATGAAAAACGGATTCAATGTTCATATGCTCACCTGCCTGAAAACGAATTCATCATCGCGAAGCAGAGGCAATGCATCAAGCAAAGCCCTGCTTCTTTCTTTTTCGGCAAAATCGCTCATTGCATTGTGAGATACGCTGACCGTTACATCGCCTGCCTTGAATGATTCCGTTCCGTCGGAAGAGGCTATCTTTTTCATACATATGCGGTAATTGGCGATTGCCGCAGCCGCATTGATAATTCTTATGTCATCGGGGTCCGCATTCTCTTTGAGTCTTGTCTGAATTTCGCTTGCTCCCGCCTTGCACAAAGGCAGAAGCTCGCTGTCGCTCCCCTCGGGAGAATAATATTCCTTAAGAGCTGAAAGCACCTTCCAGAAATCAATCAAAACCTTTACCCCCGTTAAACGGAAAGCACCTTTGATGCACCGTCAAAAATCTTTGCGAAGCCCGCAGTGCAGCTGATAACCGCCCTTTCAAGCTGGCGGTCGATAAGCTTGTCATATTCGGTCATAACATCGCCCGTCTTAACCATTTCAAGAGCCGCAGTCTTATCAAGACCGATGAGTGTGCCCGCTGCAACGGCGGGAGATTTGAGAAGCTTTGCACCGAGAGGTGTAACAGCCTTGCCCGTGCCGTGGAAGGTAAGACCTGCCTGAGCATCCCTGAACTGCTCCATATTGAGAATTGCCGCCATAACCTCGGGCTCTGCAATAATGGTGTTGAGCTCATAGGGGTCAAAGCCGTTCCAGAAATTAACAAGGTCGGCATATGTAAGATTTCCGCTTTCGCTGCACGAAACAATCTCTGCCGCGTTGCCGTTGCCGTCACCGTTTGCAAGCACATCAATGGCATCCTTAAGAAGGGTGCGTGCAATATATGCACCAATCTGACGGAGAGTTACGGTGAAAAGGTCAAGACGCTGATACCTGATAGCCTCATATGAAGCAACAAGAGTTCTGCCTCTCTTGCGAAGCTTAACAAGGTTTTCCTTTGTTCTGATATTTGTTTCGGGGATGAACGCACCCTCCTTAACAATCTTGAGCTCCTTCTCATCCTCATCGGGAACGGAAGTTATTGAACGGTAGTCAAGACCGTTGATTACTGTTGTTGATGCAACAATGCCGGGAAGAATATCCGCCTGCTCAAGACCCTGCTTAACAGCTCTTGAAACATATTCGGGAAAAAGCACTGCGCTGTCTGCACTTGCAAAAAACTTATCAACAATATCGCTGCCGGCACCGCCAACCTTTATGCCGAAACGCTTGAGCTGACGCTGATATGCGTCAAGACCTTCAAGGGAAGTTCCCTTATAGTTTTCGCTGGGGTCAATGCTCTCAAGAGCTTTTGTGAAATTGCCCGAAGAATAAAGACCCTTTTCAAGTTTAATATTATCAAAACCTGCCATTTTTCATTCTCCTCTCTTACATAATGAATGTTACGGTTTTTGCCTGAGTGTCAACCTCAACAACAAGGTATTCCCTGCCGCCGTCGCTTGCCTGAACACCGTCTGCCGAAGCCGCAAGCTTCGCATAGCCGCAAACGGGGTCTGTGCCCGAATATGTCATTTTTGCTGCACCGCTGAGCTGAACTGCTGCATAAGCCTCATCGCCGTTTCTGCAAATTCCGCAGAAAGCATCGCCGTCTGCACAGGCTGCAACGGTGCCGCTTTCGCTCATCTTAACGGGCATACCGTCTGTAATTTCTCCGCTGACCTTGAAGGTTGCGGTGTTTTCGTTAAATCCGCCGAATGATACTGCCATAGTAGTTCCTCCTTAAATTTTGTATTCGGAATTTTCGTTTCCGATTTCTTCATTCTGAATATCAAGCTGTCTGATTACGGGCAGCTTTTTTCTTGCATTTTCCGCAAATGCATTTTTCATTTCTTTAAGCATTTTAATGCTCATTGAGTCACACATTTCGCCAAGTGCTTCGCTCTTCATTTCGGGCAGAGCACTTGCCGCATATTTGATTACCGCCGCTTTAAGCTCCTCACGGTATTCCTTTGCCAGTTCGCCGAAATCCTCCTTCACGGAATCGGGATTAAAGGATTTGATAACCCCTGCGTTTCTCTGTGCGGGCACCGCAACAAACGACCATTCATAGGCATCGGATGGGTCTGAAAGATGGTAACAGCAAAGCTTGCCGCCATACATTTTTCCTTTCTGATGCTCACAGCCCTCTGTTTTGATGTTTTTGCCGCAGATTGAGCAGCTTATGTCACGCACGCAGCAGCCAACGCTGGTTTCCTTTTTTATTCCCGCCTCGATTTCCGCAATCAGATCCTTGTTTTTTTCGGTTCTGACCATATACGCCTTGGCTTTGATAAATGTGTAATCCTCGCCGTCTGCGGTTTTTCTGCCCGCATCGCTCACAACCTCTGCCGAATAAATCCTTGCAGTCTGGTCCTTGCTTTTCATATTGTGGTCAAAAATTCCCGTTTTGCCCACAAAAAGCTTTGCCAGAGTATGAAGAGCAGAAACCGTGAATTTCTCGTTATCTCTGTCTATTTCGTTATCGCAGAGAATAAGCGAAAAGGTATAGATTTCATCTCTTTCAAGCTTTTTTCTCGTAAACTGCCCGATAAGCTCCAGCTCCTCATCGGGCAGAATATTATTGTTTGTGTTAATCATCATTCACCTCTGTTGATTTTCTCTGCCTGTGCTCTGTAGAGCATAGCTCTGCTGATTTCAACCTCATCCTGAAGCGTTATGTCATCCCACACAACCTTCGGTCTGCACGCAAAGCCCCTGCTTTGCAGAAATGCCGTGCAGATTTTTCTGATTACGGGTGTGAGAATTCGTCTGTAGGCTTCAAGCTCGCTTGTGAGCACATCTGCCTGCTGCGATGACATTCTTTCCGTGCTTGACCACGAAAGACCGAGCATAAACGGCGGCAGACCTGTTTTTGCAACAATCTGCTCGAGCATCTGACGCACGGGCACATCGCTGTCCAGAATCTGATTATCCGCACCGATAACCTTAATCTGAACATCGCCCACGGCAACAAAATCCCTGATTTCGGTGCCGCTTTGCATCGCTTCGCCCCATTCCTTTGCCACCTGAAGTGCTCTGTCCTTTGCATAAGCTCTGTCCGAAGCATCGTTTCCGGGCTTATAGGTAACCGCAAAACGCAGATTGCCCACTCTTTCCCAGTTTGCACCTATGCTCTCAAATATTTTCAAGAGCACATTGCTCACAAACGGGAGCCCCTTGAGCATTGAATTGCCCGTCAGTGCACCGGGGTCGGGATTAAGCACGCTGAGCAAACACAAATCAGCTCTTGCAACCCTTTTAAGCTGTGCACCGTCACGCAGATAAATCTCAACATCAAAGCCGTTTGAGCTTCTTTTCAGTTCAATTCCGTCAAGCGGAGAATTGAAAAGTGCCGCAGGCTCTCCCTCGGTATCCGTTATGATTTCACCAACCGCCGTGCCGCAGGTCAGAAGCTGCTCAAAATATGTTTCAATAAATGCGTGAAGTCCCGTTCTGTTGCCGCCCACGGGCACCGACAGAATGAATTCATCAACCGCACTCTGTGCCGCCGCATCCGCACACTCAACGCTGAATCCGCCAGTAAGCCTCACAAGCTTGAATATCGCCGCATCAATAACGGGCACCGCCTCACGCAGGGCATAATACAGCTTCATCTGCGGTACGGCAAGCGGCGTATAGCCGTTCAGAATACCGAACGGATGCATATTTTTCTGCTGTGTCACGGGTGCGGCAACCCTTGACGGGCTTCGGTTTTTAAAAATTCCCATTTATCCTTTCCTCCTTGCCGCAACGGCAAAAAATCCGCCGTCATCTTCGGCAGTAACAACGGTTGAAACAAAATAACGAA
This sequence comes from uncultured Clostridia bacterium, assembly GCA_937880805.1. Taxonomy (GTDB): domain Bacteria; phylum Bacillota; class Clostridia; order Oscillospirales; family Acutalibacteraceae; genus CAG-177. The sequence goes on along the minus strand of CALGRR010000017.1, from coordinate 18,569 downwards.
TATCATCCATAGCGTGGTCGTTCTCTTTTCTCACGCTGTCCTTTGCCGAATTTTCTTCCCAGCGGTAAAGCCCGAATTCCCTGATGCTGTCCGCACAGCAGGGCGAAAAAATCAGCGTTTCTTCTTTAAGGCAATCCGATACTCTGCGTATGCCGTCGATAACATCGTTTTTAGCGGGTATAACCCTGAATTTTCCGTCACGGCGTATGCACTCAATAAAGCTCGCAGCGGAAGGGTCAACAATAACCGCCTCGATTTTTCTGCTGCCCGCAAGCTCACACAAAGATTCGTAATGCTCGCTGTCTGTTTTCTGCCTGCCCTCGGTTCGTGAATTGAAATAATATTCATTTATCCGATACCATTTACCGCCGTTTCTGCCCCACAGCCCGAATGAGGAGGGATTAACCGTTCCGTAATCGCAGGAAATATAGAATTTCTCGAAGCTGTCAGGCGGCTGTGCAATGTGCCTGCTGTGTGAAAACATCGGATAAACGCAGCCCTGAGCCGCAACCCAACGCCCAAGCACAAATCGTTCGTAAAAGGCTCCCGAATAAAGCTTTTCGTAGCGGCGGATTATTGCAGGAGTGAGCGACGGGTTATCCTTCATAGTAAAGTGAAGATAAAAACAGTTTTTCTCATCCTTCTTTTTTATCCACTCTTCGTGAAACCAATGCATCGGATGCTCGGGATTGCAGTTGAACCACAGCTTTGAACCTTCAACAGAGCATCTCGCAAGTGCCTGCTCAACAAAGGAACGCGGCATCAGCGTAACCTCATCAAGCAGAACTCCCGCAAGCGTCATACCCTGAATAAGAGCCGCAGAGCCCTCATCCTTACCGCCGAAAAGATAAAAACGGTTGGCTTTTCCCGCATACGAAATCTCAATAAGATTTCTTGAATATTTTTCGCTGCATTCAAAGCCAAGCTCACGCAAAACGGGCAGAATAACGGTAACAACATTTCTTCGCAGGGAAGCTATTGTTTTTCCGCAAAGAGCAAAAGAGCTGTCATTAAACCGTGAAAATGCCCACGTCACAAAGGAAACCGACATACAAAGCGTTTTGCCCGAACGCACCGCACCGTCGCAGATTATTGCATCATAGTTACAGAAGGGGCTTTGTTCAAGCCACCAGCAAAGAGCATAAAGCTGTTTTTTGGAAAATGCCGTAAAGGCGGGCTTTTTTGCCGCTGAACTCAATTTTCATCCTCCTCCGAGAGAAGCCTTGCACCCTCGGAAAGAGCTTTAACAAAGCTGTTTTCAGTTTCTTCTGCGGCAACAGAGAGCTGAGAAAGCTTTTCAAGTGCTTTAAGACGGTCAAAAAACTTTATTTCCAGACCGCCGCCCTTGGGCTTTTTGATGTCGGAAACATTGAAAAGATCAAGCCTTTCTATCTCTGCGGCAGTCAGAGCTTCTTCGTTCATCATCAGCTTAACCGCATCAGCCGATGAGCCGAAGGCGAGCCTTTCAAGTCCCTTTGCAATCAGCGAAATATCAACGGCTTTTTCTTTTTCGAGCCTTGATATTTCTGCTCTGATTTCTTCTCTTGCAAGCAGCTTTTCCGCACTTCTTCTGGGTGAAAGCGTATATCCCGCCCTCGCCGCGCAGCCTCTTGCATCGCCGTCACGGGCAAAATAGGTGCAGAAAAGCAGCTCTTTTTCAGTCAGTTTTTCTTTCAGTCTGCTCATCCTTTCCGAGAGAATTTCTTCTGCTTCTCTCAACCTAACGGTAAACACGCATCTTTTTTAGCATAAAAATGCTATGAATTTTTTCGGATATTGCATCAATATATCACCGATTTCCGCCGTTTTTCACCCATTTTCACCTATATATGTCCGTTTTTAGCCGTTTTTTAAAAATATTTTTGACTGTCGCATTTTTTTGTAATTTTACTTGACTTGAAGTGCTTTTGGGTGTAACATTAATTTGTTAAAAATTTTTTCAGGAAATGAGTGGTGAGAATTTTGGGCAGTACCGATACCCCTAAACCCCGAAGTAGATATTTAACAAAATACCGCATTGGCACCGCCCGTTCTCAGAGTGATTTTATCTAAAATAAAATCGCTTCCTTTCGGTTTGCATCGCCTTTGCGAAAAGGAGATGCTTTTTTTATGGAAAATTTTGAGGTTTTAATTGAACAAATAACCGAAATGATTGCAAAGGGAGAAATATCTGCCCTTCGTGAGCTGTTCAATGAAATCAACGTTGTTGATATAGCTTTGATTATTGATGAGCTGAGCGAAAGAGAAAGCCTGCTCGCATTCCGTGTGCTTCCAAAAGATATTTCGGCTGATGTTTTCTCATATCTTGACCCCGAAACGCAGGAAGAGCTCGTGAGAAAAATCAACGATACCGAGCTTGAAAGGCTTCTTGATGAAATGTTCCTCGATGATACAATCGACTTTCTTGAAGAGGTTCCCGCAAATGTTGTAACAAGAGTTCTTGCTCATTCTGACCCCGAAACAAGAAAGCTTATCAACAGATTCTTGCGTTATCCCGAAGACAGTGCGGGCAGCATTATGACCATTGAAATGGTTCAGCTTCATTCTCATCTCACCGCCGCACAGGCTATTGAGCATATAAGAAAAACAGGCGTAGACAAAGAAACCGTCTACACCTGCTACTGCACGGATGCCAAGCGTCATCTGCTCGGCAGCGTGCCCCTTCTTTCGCTTTTGCTCTGCGACGAAAACACACTCGTTGGCGATATAATGGAGGATGAAGCCCAGCTTATAACCGTTAACACTCTTGACGACAGAGAAATGGTTGCCGAAATCGCCGGTAAATATGACCTCTTATCCGTGCCCGTTGTTGATAATGAAAACCGCCTTGTGGGTATTATCACCATCGACGACATCGTTGACGTTATCGAAGAAGAAACAACCGAGGACTTTGAAAAGATGGCTTTGCTTGCTCCTTCGGATGATGAATACCTTAAAACGGGTGTTTTCAAGCTCGCCAAAAACAGAATAGTGTGGCTTCTTATTCTTATGATTTCAGGCACATTCACGGGAAAAATCATTGAAGGCTATGAAACTCTGCTTGCGGGCTTTGTTGCCCTCACCGCTTCAATGCCGATGCTTATGGGCACGGGCGGTAATGCGGGCAGCCAGGTTTCAACGCTTATCATCCGCGGTCTTGCCGTTGGTGAAATCGAAATAAAGGATTACTTTAAAATCGTTCTCAAAGAGCTTCGGGTTGCCGCCGTTTGCGGTCTTGTGCTCGGTGCGGCAAACATTCTTCGTATGTATCTTTTCAGCGAAGGCACTCTCGAGGTTTTCCTTGTTGTTTCGCTTGCAATGTTCATTGCAATAGTTGTTGCAAAGCTTATCGGCTGCTCGCTGCCGATATTTGCAAAAATTGTTAAGCTCGACCCCGCACTTATGGCAGGCCCGATGATTGCAACCCTTGTTGACATAGTTACCCTTGTTATCTATTTCGGACTTGCAAAAGCGTTTCTTATTTAAAATTCACAGCACCGTGCCTGCGGTGCTGTTTTTTATTGACTGATACAATATAAATATGCTATTATTCTTATGTAAACCGAAGTTTACACCGCATTTCAAGGCAATATTTACATTAAAAATATAAATTGCTAACCCGAATTGATTGAAAAAACCTTTGAAAGAGAATAGAATTGACCCGTAATCACAAGGAGGAATATAAAATGAATATTTCCGAAAAAATACTGAAGCTCCGAACAGAGGCGGGGCTTTCTCAGGAGGCTCTGGCAGAAAAACTCGGAGTTTCCCGACAGTCTGTTTCAAAATGGGAATCGGGCTCCGCACTTCCCGATACCGATAAAATTGTTGCAATGAGTGAGCTTTTCAAGGTTTCAACCGATTTTCTTCTCAAAGCGGACACAGAGGTAACGGCTCCCGCAGTTGAAAGCATTCCCGTTACCGAAGCCGCACCCGAAGAGCCGAAGAAGCCTGAAAAGCCCAAAAAGCCGATAACCAAAATTATCGCCCTTGTTCTTGTGCTCTGCATTGCTGCCTGCGGAATAGGCGTGCCCGCATATTTCGGCGGTGTGCGTGAAGCCTGGTGGGCAATCAACGGCGGCAAGATTCAGTATCCCTATGTGCTCGTTCACGGTCTTGGCGGCTGGGGCGAAAACGGCGAAGGAATAAATGAAATTTCAACCTATTGGGGTGCAACCTCGGGCAGCCTTGTTGAGCATCTTAATTCGCAGGGCTATAAGGTTTATGCACCGAGCGTAGGCCCCGTTTCAAGTGCGTGGGACAGAGCCTGCGAGCTTTATGCCCAGCTTACGGGCACAACTGTTGACTACGGCGAGGCTCATTCAAAAGAACATAATCACGCCCGCTACGGCAGAGAATACACAACTCCCCTCGTTGAAGGCTGGGGAACAAAAATCAACGGCGGTCAAAGAGTAAAAATAAATCTCGTTGGCCACAGCTTTGGCGGTGCAACCGTAAGACTTCTCACCTCGCTTCTTGAATACGGCAGCGAAGCCGAGAAAGCCGCAGAAAATGCAGAGGGTGAAATCTCCCCTCTTTTTGAAGGCGGCAAGGGCGATTGGGTAAACAGCGTTACCGCACTCTGTGCTCCCCATAACGGCTCTTCACTCACCGAAGTTCTCAACTCCGTGGGCGGACTTGTGGGCATTAAAGACACAACAGATATGCTCGTTAATCTCTGCTTCGGCGTTGCGGGAATAACCTCCCCCTCGGGTGATTTCTATGATTTCAAGCTCGACCATTTCGGATTTGACTCGGGCAACTATAAGGAAGCCGTTGCGGCGGTTACCGCCTCGGGCAACGACCACGCAGGCTATGACCTCTCGCCCGACGGCGCGGCAAAGCTCAATGAACAAACAAAGCTTGTTGAAGGCGTTTACTATTTCTCATATTCATACAGCACAACAAAGGAAGGCTCGCTTCTCAAGGGTCAGGTGCCCGTATCAACAACCCTGCCCATTCTTTACCCCTTTGCATTTGCAATGGGCTCATTCAAGGGCACAACCGAAGGAGGCATTGCCATTGACGAAAGCTGGCAGGAAAACGACGGCCTTGTGAGCGTTGTTTCCGCACGCTACCCGACCAACGATGCATACACCGAATCGGCAACCGACCCGAAGGATACCCCCGAAATGTGGGAAGATATTGAAACAGGCATCTGGTATGTTGCCCCCACCAAAGACGGCGACCACGGCACGGTTATCGGTCTTAACGCACACTCCGACACAACGCAGAAATTCTACACCGACCTTTTCACGATGGTTGATGCTTTGGAGAGATAAAATATGAAATGTGAAAGCTGCGGAAAGCGTTTGAAAAAGAGCGATGAAATCTGCCCCGAATGCGGCAGCTACATTGTTCGCGGAAGAAATAATAATACTGAAACAAAAACCGAAGCCGTCACTTCGGCAGAATCCGTATGCAATGAAAATGAAATTGTTTATAAGGGCAACATTGTTTCGCTCGTTCTTCAGCTTTCATTGGCGGTTTTCTATATCGGATTTATGATTTACTATATGATTGACCGTGCAGGCAGCATTCATTACCACCGCACCGCACTCGTTCCCGTTCATATCCTTCTCGGTGCTTTTCTCTGCTTTGATGCCGTTGCTTCGTTTATTAAAGAAAAAGGCTGCCGTCTGGTTTTTGACCGTGACTGCATTCACGGCACCGTACCCAACAAGCGATACGGAAAGCAGGAAATAAATATAAGATATGAAGATATAGAAGATACCGTTATATTTTTCGGTTCAAAGCACGAGCACGCCAGCGTTTCCGTTTGTCTTAAAACGGATGATACATTCAAAATATACTGCTCGCACAAAAAAACTCTGCAGGCAATCGAAGACCGGATTCAAAAAGAGCTTACCGAAAGAAAAATTGCCACCCTGAACACAGATGTTGTTTATACAGGCGAAACCGTTGAAGGCTCGCTGATAAACGGAAAGAGATATACTCTTGTTTCCGATGACAAAGACGGAATGTATGAAGTAATAGACGAATCGGGTGAAACGGGTTTCTTTTATCCCGAATTCTTTGAAAAAGCAGATTAAAATGTGATATGGAATTCACTCAGACCTCACTAAACAGAAAAAGACAGATTTTTATTCCGCATAACAGCAACACTAAAACACGCAAAATCTAAAACCTGATTTATGAATTGAAAGGAAATTAAACTTATGGGTGCATCATTTACCGTTATGCTTTTCTTGCCGATTCTTCTTATCGGTGCATTCATTATGAATATTTTCGGCTTTGTGACGGGTGCCGACCAAACAAAAATCGCCCTTCCCTATGACCCCGAAAAAGGTCTTGTGTGGGAATACGATAATGTTGACGACCCCTACATAAAGCTTCACGATACCGTTATTGAAGGCAATGAGCAGATTTTCTGTTTCCGCGATAAGCGAGGTACAACCAACTCCGAAAACGGCGAATGGATGGATGTGATTTTCACCGATAAAAACGGAAATCAGCTCAAATATTATTTAAGCTTTGACCACGAGGGTGTGCTTGAGGATAAGCATCAGGATTTTCTTGTTCTTGCCCCGGGTGAATATCACGAATATGAACACACCGTCAAGGCAGATAACCCCAAAATCGGCGGCGATTGGTATATAACCTATCTCGACAGATACAGAACAAACCTTGACATTGCCTATATGCCCAGGCAACAGAAAAAATCTGAAGAAACCTTTAAGCTCGTTTTTGCAAAACCCGCAGAGGGTGAAAGCTACAAAAGCAAGCTTCTTTTCTCTTACGGTGTGCTTCATTCAATACCCTTTGAGGAACTTGTTTCCGAATTTGAAATAACCTCCGACGCAGTAACCCTTATCGGCGAAGAACGCACCGAAGTATCATATAAGGAGTGATTTTATGGTTTTTATGACATTATTCACAGCCTTCGGCATTGCTATTCTCACAATCATTGCCCCCTTTATCGGCATTTTTGATATTCTCACGGGCGGTCACTACGAGGATGTTGTTCTCCCCTATGACCCCGAAAGCGGTCTTGTGTGGGAATACGATAATGTTGATGACCCCTATATAAAGCTCGATAAAATGACTGTTAAAGGCGATGAGCAGATTTTCCGCTTTATCTCCGCAGGAGTGGATGCCGACAGCTTTGATTTTTATAACGGTGAATGTATGGATTTGGTTTTCACCGCTGAAAACGGCGAATCTGAAACCTATTACTGTTTTCTTGCGGATTTTGCGAAAAACAGCCATATATGGATTGACAGCGAGGATGAATGCATAATTCACGAATTCACCGTAACAAGAGATGAGGCATATGCCGACCTTGAATGGGAATTGAGTTTTTATTGTCCGAACAAAAGAAATGTGCTCTATTTTTCAGACAGCAATGGAACTGAAAAAACATTTACCCTTGTTTATTTCAACAACACACCCATTCACGACGGACTTGTTGAAGCCTATCTGTCTTTTGAGATTGATGAGCCCTATTACAAAGAAAGCCATTCCATAGAGGTTGATTTCTCTTCGGGAGAAGCTGTTGTGATAAGAGAAAATCATAATATTTATGATAACTCATAATTCAAATCAATGTAGGGCGGGATGCCTTCATCCCGCCGAATAAAAATGTGTCGCAGATCCTTAATTACGAATTACGCATTCCGAATTACGAATTGCATATATCACATTTCACCAAAAAAGGCCGCCTTGTGCGGTCTTTTTTGTTTGTGTAAATTCTTGACTTAAATGTATATTTAAGGTATGATATACACATAAAAATTATAATGGCGGGAGTTTTGGAATATGATGAATAATCAAGAAAAAACAATGGAAAAAATTGTTGCTCTCTGCAAGGGCAGAGGCTTCATTTTTGCAGGCAGCGAAATCTACGGCGGCCTTGCAAACACCTGGGACTACGGCCCCCTCGGTGCAAGAATGAAAAACAATGTTAAAGACACCTGGCGTAAGCGTTTCATTCAGGAAAGAAAGAACAGCTATGAGGTTGATGCAGATATTCTTATGCATCCCAGAGTATGGGAAGCAAGCGGTCACGTTGCCAGCTTCTCCGACCCTCTTCTCGACTGTAAAGAATGCAAAAAGCGTCACAGAGCAGATAACCTTATTGATGATTTCAACCCCGATGCTCACGCAGACGGAATGACAAAAGAGGAAATGTTTGAGTATATCAAGGCTCATTCAATCCCCTGCCCCCACTGCGGCAAGCACGATTTCACCGACATCAGAGAATTCAACCTGATGTTCCAGACCTTCAGAGGCGTCACCAATGACAGCAAGAATGTTATCTATCTCCGCCCCGAAAACGCACAGGGCGAATATGTTAACTATCTCAATGTTCAGAGAACAATGAGAGCAAAGCTTCCCTTCAGCATCGGTCAGATAGGTAAGGCTTTCAGAAACGAAATCACTCCCGGCAACTTCACATTCAGAACAATCGAGTTCGAGCAGATGGAGTTCCAGACCTTCTGCAAGGAAGGCACCGACACCGAGCTTTATGATTACTTCAAGGAATACGGTATGAAGTATTATCAGGATCTCGGCATCAAGGCTGAAAACCTCCGTTTCCACGATCACGAAAAGCTTGCTCACTACGCAAAGGCTGCCTGCGATATTGAATTCCTCTTCCCCTTCGGCTGGGGCGAAATCAACGGCACCCACAACAGAACAAACTTTGACCTTACAAGACATCAGGAATACAGCGGTCAGAAGATGGATTATCTTGACCCCGAAACAAACGAAAAATTCATCCCCTTCATCATTGAGTCAACCTACGGTCTTGACAGAACAGTGCTCGCTCTTCTTTGCGAAGCTTATGACGAAGAGGTTATCGACGCTGAAAAGAATGACACAAGAGTTGTTCTTCACCTGAGCCCCGCAGTTGCTCCTTTCAAGGCAGCAGTTCTTCCTCTTTCAAAGAAGCTTTCACCCGATGCTCTCAAGGTTTATGAAAAGCTCCAGAAGAAGTTTATGGTTGACTTCGATGAAACGGGCTCAATCGGCAAGCGTTACCGCCGTGAGGATGAAATCGGAACTCCCCTTTGCATCACCTTCGATTTCGATTCACTCGAGGATAACTGCGTAACCGTAAGAGACCGTGACACAATGCAGCAGGAAAGAATTTCAATCGATGCTCTTGAAGATTACATTGCAGCACGCATTGAATTTTAATAAGTTTAATATTTAAAGTTTACGAAAGGATACATTTTTATGAAGGTTAATTTTACCGAAACCGTGTTAAGAGATGCCAACCAGTCTCTTATCGCAACAAGAATGCCCTTCTCCGATTTCGAGCCCGTTCTCAAAGAGCTTGATAAAGCAGGCTACTATTCACTCGAATGCTGGGGCGGTGCAACATTCGATTCCTGCCTTCGTTACCTCAACGAAGATCCGTGGGAAAGACTCCGCAAAATCAGAAAGGCTTGCCCCAACACCAAGCTTCAGATGCTTCTCAGAGGACAGAACCTTCTCGGATATAAGCATTATCCCGATGATGTTGTTCGTGCTTTCATCAGAAAGAGCGTAGAAAACGGCATCGACATCATCAGAATTTTTGATGCTCTCAACGATGTTCGCAACATTGAGGTTGCAGTTGATGAAACTCTCAAATGCGGTGCTCACGCATCAGGCACAATCTGCTACACTCTCAGCCCCATCCATAACCTTGAAAACTACATTCAGCTTGCAAAGAAGATTGAGGCACTCGGCGTTCAGTCAATCTGCGTTAAGGATATGGCAGGCATTATGAGCCCCAAGGAAGGCTACGACCTTGTCAAGGCTCTCAAAGAGAATGTTAAGGTTCCCATCGTTGTTCACACTCACTCAACAACAGGTCTTGGATTTATGACTCTTCTCAAGTGCGTTGAGGCAGGTGCAGATGTTATCGACTCTGCAATTTCCTGCTTCTCGGGCGGCACCTCACAGCCCGCAACAGAAACTCTTGTTTATACTCTCAAGCAGTATGGCTATGAGGTTGATGTTGATGAAGCTGTTTGCAAGAAGATTAACGATTTCTTCAAGCCCATCAGAGCAAAGGCTCTTGAAAGCGGTCTTCTCAATCCCGTTGTTATGGGCACACAGACCGATGCTCTTCTTTATCAGATTCCCGGCGGTATGCTTTCAAACCTTGTTGCACAGCTTACCGCACAGAATAAGCTCGATAAGCTTGACGAAGTTCTTCTTGAAACTCCCAGAGTTCGTGAAGACCTCGGCTATCCTCCCCTTGTAACTCCTATGAGCCAGATGGTTGGCGTTCAGGCAACAGCCAATGTGCTTGCAGGCGAAAGATATAAGAATATTTCCAAGGAAGTAAAGAGCTACATCAAGGGTGAATACGGACAGGCTCCCGGCAAGGTGAGCGAAGAGCTCCAGAAGCTTGTTCTCGGCGAAGAGAAGCCCTTCACCGGCAGATTTGCAGATACTCTTGCCCCCGGAATGGAAGAAGCAAAAGCATATCTCGGCGACAAGGCAACCTGCGAAGAGGATGTTCTTTCATATATCGCATTCCCCACTCAGGCAGAAGCTTTCTTTGAGAAGCGTGAAGCCGACAGAAAGAACACATTCTCATACACAATCACAAGAATTGACTGAGGGTGACGGATATGTTTGCAGATAAAATCTCATTAACAATGCCGGAAACACTGCTCGTTGCAGTTGCAGGCATTTTGGTTGTTATTCTTGAGCTTGCTTTGATTACCGTTATTATTCTCGGTATTTCAAAAACAATGAGAGCAATCGAAGGCAAGCTTTCAAAATCGGGCGAAGAAGCTCCCGAAGCAACGGTCACACCCGTGCCGGCTGCAGCTCCTTCTTCCGTTGCTCCCGCAGCTCCTGCTGCAGCTCCCGCCGCTTATGTTCCCGCAGGCAGCATTCAGCTCATTGATGTTGATGAGCCCACAGCCGCAGTTGTTATGGCACTTGTCAGCAATCAAAGCGGCATTCCTCTTGAAAGACTTGCTTTCAAGTCAATCAGAGGCATCACAGAGCTTGTTGATGTTGACGAACGCACAGCGGCAACAATAATGGCAATCGTAAGCAAAGAAAGCGGTATTCCGCTTAACAGACTCAGCTTCAAATCAATCAGAAAAGTGGAGGAATAATAATTATGAAATACGTTGTAAATCTTAACGGTAAAGCATATGAAGTAGAGGTTGAAGAAACCCAGGCAGTTATTATGAATGTATCTGATGCACCCGTTGCAGCAGCTCCCGTTGCTCCCGCAGCAGCACCCGCACCCGTTGCTGCACCTGCTCCCGCAGCAGCTCCTGCACCCGCAGCAGCACCCGCACCTGCAGCTCCCGCTGCTCCCGCAGACGGAACTCAGATTCTTGCTCCTATGCCCGGCACAATCCTTGCAGTTAACAAAACCGCAGGCTCGGCAGTAGCAGCAGGCGATGTTATCATCGTTCTTGAAGCTATGAAGATGGAAAATGAAATCGTTGCCCCCTGTGCAGGCACTCTCACTCAGGTTCTTGTTTCAAAGGGTTCAACCGTTGAAACCGACGCTGTTCTTGCTGTTATCGGCTAAGGAGAGTTTCAATGGAATTTATCACAGAAATATTAAAAGGAATATGGGAAAGCTCGGGTCTTGCTCTGCTTGAATGGCAGAACGCAGTTATGATTCTTGTTTCCGTTGTTTTCCTTTATCTTGCAATCGTCAAGAAGTTCGAGCCGCTTCTGCTTGTTCCCATAGCATTCGGCATTCTTCTTGCCAATATGCCCGGTGCGGGTCTTATGGATGACCCCACGGGACTTATGGATACCTCAAACATCGTTGAAGGTGCTCATTGGTATGATTCGGGTGTTCTCAGGCTGATTTACGCAGGCGTTAAGAGTTCAATCTTCCCCTGCCTTATCTTCCTCGGCATCGGTGCAATGACCGATTTCGGTCCTCTGCTCGCAAACCCCGTAAGCCTTCTTTTAGGCGCAGCCGCACAGCTCGGTATTTATATCGCTTTTGTTATCGCTATTCTCCTCGGCTTCACCCCGCAGGAGGCTGCTTCAATAGCAATCATCGGCGGTGCAGACGGCCCCACGGCAATTCTTGTTGCCTCAAAGCTTGCAGGCCACCTTCTCGGCCCCATCGCCCTTGCGGCATATTCATATATGGCACTCATTCCGCTTATTCAGCCTCCTCTTATGAAGCTTCTCACAACAGAGAAGGAAAGAAAGGTTGAAATGAAGCAACTTCGTAAAGTAAGCAAAACAGAAAAGATTATCTTCCCTGTTATTGTTTTCGTTGTTGTTTCCTTCCTTATTCCCGACGCAGCTCCCCTTATCGGAATGCTTATGTTCGGCAATCTTCTTAAGGAATGCGGAGTTACCGACAGACTCAGCGACACAGCACAGAATGCACTCACCAACATTGTTACAATTATGCTCGGCGTAACCGTTGGTGCAACAACAAACGGCACAGAGTTCCTTCAGTGGAAAACCATCAAGATTGTTATTCTCGGTCTTATTGCTTTTGCATTCTCAACAGTCGGCGGTCTGATTCTCGGCAAGCTTCTCTATGCTATTACAGGCGGAAAAATCAATCCCCTTATCGGTTCTGCGGGTGTTTCCGCAGTTCCCATGGCAGCCCGTGTTGCACAGGCAGAAGGCAGAAAATATAATCCCACCAACTTCCTGCTTATGCACGCAATGGGTCCCAACGTTGCAGGCGTTATCGGTTCTGCGGTTGCCGCAGGCTTCCTGCTTATGATGTTCGGTAAATAAAGTAATTCTTCAAACGGTTGGCAATTTAAATTGTCAACCGTTTTTTGTTGACAAAATATTTTCTTTGTGGTAATATGAAGTTAGCTTCATATGAAGTCAACTTCACTTTAAGGTGTGTTTATGAAAACAAGAGTAAAAGAACTGAGAATTGCAGCAAACCTTACTCAGCAGCAATTAGCTGATATGGTTAATGTTTCGCAACGAACAATCATCTCAATAGAAAAAGAGCAATACAGTCCATCCTTGATGCTTGCTTACAAGCTTTCAAGAGTTTTTGGCGTTACAATAGAAGAATTATGTTGTCTTGATTAAAACGGAGGGGTATTTATATGAAGATAATCAGAAATAAAAAGAATTTTATTATCGGTATTATTTCTCTTTTCTTTTCTCTTTTTTCGTTAATTACAAACATTCAGTATAAGAGTCTGGATTTAGTTTTTGCTATGGTTATGACAGCCGTTAACGGATGTGTGCTTTTATGCACCTCCGTTTCGCCCTGCTTTTTAGCTGAAAAATCAATAGACAATGCTGAAGATGAAAGAGATGTATATATAGCCTTGAAAAGCACTACAATTGCTTCACGAGTTTTGTTTTATTGCATCGGAATAGCTGTAATAATTTCAGGCGTTCTTCATCGGCAGACTGAAAATCCAATTTTTGCAACAATTGCAGTTTCATTATGTTCTTGTCTGTTACTGTTTTCAATAGTTTATTTCTTTGTAAATGTTTTTTATGAAAAAAGAGGATAAACATTTACCTCTGAATAAAAACAATTAAATTTTTTCAAAAAACTGTTGACAAATCAGTTTTTATATAATATAATAAACAAGCTTTCTACGAAGCACGATATTTGGCGGCATAGCTCAGAGGCTAGAGCAACCGGTTCATACCCGGTAGGTCGTGGGTTCAAATCCAACTGCCGCTACCAATTAAATGGCCCGGTGGTCAAGCGGTTAAGACACCGCCCTTTCACGGCGGTAACACGGGTTCGATTCCCGTCCGGGTCACCAGAAAAAGCGGTTTGCGAATGCAAACCGCTTTTTCAATTAAATACGCCTCTCGGCATATGAAATATTGCACTGCAATATGAAGTTTTCGCTGCTCTCAAGTGAAATCGCTGCGGCGATGGGCGGATTTAATTTCACCAAGCAATAGTTTTGATTTCATCAGCATAGTCTGATTTCACCGTGCATCAGCACGATTTCATTTAAAAATTTAAACCAATCGTTTTACCAAGTCAAACCAAGCCCATTTTTATTTACAGACAAAAACTACATTTTGTCTTAACCTTGCCCGATTTTTGGGCAAAACCGCAGTTTTGCACATTGTGTGGCAAAAAATGTAATGATAAAATTAGACACATCTCGCGTCGTTTGTTGAAAGTATGTAATAATTAATGTATTATAAACGGAGGGTGTATAATGAAAAAAATTCCCGCAAAAACAGCCTATGACCTTATCCCTGCTCAGGATATGATTCAGTTTATGCTCAAGCACAGCTTTTTCCACAAGCAGGTTACACAGATTCCCGAATCAATGATTGTTGATAAAGAGCTTGATTTTGATGTTATGCAAAAGGCATTCAATATTGAAATTGAAAGAAATGACTGCCTTCGTCTTCGTTTCTTCAAGGAAAAGGGCAAAATCAAGCAGTACTTTCTTGATGAATACAAAGAAGAAAATATTCCCGTTTTAAATTTCAAATCGAAGGAAGAGCGTCTTGATGTTCTCGGTGCGGATGCACAGAAGCCCGTCAGAATGCTTAAAGATGAAACATACAGAATAAAGTTTTTCCGCACTCACGATAACCGCTGCGGCGTTTATCTCTGCGTTCATCATCTTGTTATGGATAACGCAGCCGTTTTCATTTTCTTTGCAGACCTTTTTGCGGTGTATGACAGCCTTATGAACGGCACTCCGATGCCCAAGCCCTTAGGCAAATATGAGGATACCATAAAGAAAGAGCTTGCATATGTTGCAAACCCCGAAAATCTCAAAAAAGAAGAAGCTGCTTACACAGAATATATGACCAAAAACGGCGAGCCTCTTTATCTCGGCGTTGAAGGCCCCAAGCTTCTCGAGGCAGAGCGTGCAAAGAAAAAAGACCCCTCAATTATGGCTCCGTCACTTTTCGACCCCATTCACGATAAGGCCGGTCTTGTTAAATACAGCCTCCCCTATGACGACAGCCAGAAGATTTTTGAATTTATGAAAGAAAACGGTGTTGGCGGCGAATGCCTTGTTCAGCTTGCAATGCGTCTTCACGTTTCAAAAATAAACAACAGACATAACGATACATATTTCATCGTTCTCTGTCCCAGACGCCGCACTCTTTCCGAGAAACGTTCGGGCGGCAACCTTGCAGTTCCCCTTCCGTGGCGAATCAAGCTTCCCGAAGAAACAACCTTTATGGAAGCTCTTCACAAAATGAGCGAAATTCAGTTCTGGGCATTCCAGCATATGAATTATCCCTATCTTGAATACCGCAAGCTTCAGCAGAAGCTCTTCAACTACCGCCCTGCCGCAGGTGCATCAACAATGATGTTCTCGTGGTTCCCCCTTGAAGCGGGCACAATGAGCAACTGGGAATATGAATTTGAAGGCTATTCACTCGGCAGATACATTATGGTGCTCTATGCTTTTGCAATGAAGGATGCTCACACAGGCTGCCTCAAGCTTTCAAGTATGCACAGAACAAAGTTCGTGAGCAGGGAGGATATTGATTCTCTTCACGAAGGCACCGCAAAAGCACTTATGCTCGGCGTTCAGAACCCCGAAATGACACTCGGCGAGATTATGGACAGAATTTAAATCAACCAAAACCCTTTGCAAAAAACGCAAGGGGTTTTATTTTTAAATGTTACAAAACAGTAAAATATTTCATATTGCTGTTATTTTTCTTTTTCAGAATATTACTCAGAATAAAAAGATGTATAATGAAAATGATAAAAAAAGATATAATTCGGGGGAATTTAAAATGAAAACAAAGAAAGCTGTCGCTTTTATTCTGGCGATTGTTCTTGTTTTTGCAGGTGTTTTAACGGGATGCAAAAACGATAAAACCAAGCCCGTCAGCGAAAACAACACAGCCGCAGCAAACAGCGGCGAATCAGTTTCGCATTCCGATGCAGAAACAACAACCGCAACCCAAAGCAAATACTCATCAAAAGATAAGCTCATTGCCCTGACCTTTGATGACGGTCCGTATCACAAAACCACAAACAGAATTCTTGATGTTCTTGAAAAGAACAACGGCGTTGCAACCTTTTTCCTTGTGGGATACAATATTTCGGATAATGCTGAAACCATATCCCGTGCGCACCGTATGGGCTGCGAAATTGCAAACCACACGCAAAGCCATAAAATTCTCACAAAGTGCAGTGCGGGCACAATCTCCGAGCAGGTAAAAGGCCCGAACGAGTCAATAAAGGCTCTTATCGGCAGCGAGCCCAAGCTTTTCAGAGCACCGGGCGGTGCATATAAAGGCGTTGAGGATAAAATAGGTATGCCTCTTATTCAATGGTCAATAGACACCAAGGATTGGAAAGCCAAGGATGCGGCAAACAAAGACCGAAGCGAAGAAGAGCGTAATGCCGAGCTTCGCAGAATAGCCGATGATGTTGTTTCGAGTGCCGAAAGCGGCGATATTGTGCTTATGCACGATATTTATGAATTCACCGCAGACCTGTGTGAGATTATTATTCCCGAGCTCACCGCAAAGGGCTTTAAGCTCGTAACGGTAAGTGAGCTTTTTGAAGCTTACGGCGAAAAGCTCGAAGGCGGAAAGGTTTACAGCTATGCCAAGGTGCCTGAAGAGGCAACTCAGCCGTTCACCGAGGTGCTTGCCGTGGGTAACTACACCGTTAAAACAAAAGGCAGCCCCCTGAATATGAGAGCAGGAGCAAGTGCCGATGCAGCCGTTGTTGCAAAAATTGCCAACGGAACCTCTGTTTCTGTTTCAAAGGCAGTTGAAGGCTGGGCATATGTTTCCTATGAAGAGCATTCGGGATGGGTAAACGCAAAATATCTTGTTAAAAATCAATAACGCATCAAAAGCATCTGCTTTGGGGCGGATGCTTTTTGTTCATAAAAATTTTTCAAACAAATTCAGGCTTTTCTGTTAACATTTGGCGAAATATGTGCTATAATAGGTAATTGGTTATTTAAGAATGTAATTAATATATATGCAGGTGATATTGTGAGTGAAAAAAAACGGCGTTCGGGTGGCTTTGAAGATATTCAGAGCTACAGTACACCGAAGGGATTTAAAAACAAAATAAAGCATTTTATGAATTATAAATTCAAGCCCTTTTTTCTGAGAAACAAAAAAAGGAATCTCAAGGCAATTCTCAGCCTTGTAATTTGCCTTGTGCTTGTTTTTTCGGCAGTCGGCGGTGCTTATGTGAGAAAGATTTTTTCTCTTATAAACTATAATGACGGAAATCAGGGTAACCCCGATGCAACCTTTGCAACGGAATACGAAGAGAATATAAGCTACGAAACAATCTATGATATTGAGGGTGCCGAATCGCTCAAGGATTTGATTAAATCCTGGGCAACCAACGGCGGCGAGCATCTTCACAGCAAGAATGTTATAAATGTTTTGCTTATCGGCGAGGATAACGAAGACGGCTCTTCACGCTCCGACTCAACAATGCTTGTTTCGGTTAACACAAAAACAAAAAAAATAACGATTTCTTCATTCCTGCGTGACTCTTATACTTATATGGACATCAACGGGCACGAAAGATACGATAAAACCAACCATTCATATTCCTGGGGCGGCCCCGCAAAGCTGATGGAGGTTTTGTCAAACAACTATAAGATTGAGATTGACCATTTCGTTTCAATCAACTATGAGTCTTTCATTTCTGCGGTTGATGCTCTGGGAGGAATATCCGTTCCCGTAACCGAAAAGGAAGCAAACTATATGAACCGCACAACCCGTCTGAAAGGCTTTGAAAGCGGTGAAAGCGTTCTTCTTGACGGTGAGCACGCTCTTGTTTATGCAAGAATCAGAAAACTTGACAGCGAGGTTGAAAGAACAAGAAGGCAGCGTGAGCTGATTTCATCACTCATAAAGAGCGTTAAATCCTCTTCGCTTTCCGACCTTAACAACGCAATTCAGACCTTCCTTCCCTATGTAACAACAAATTTCAGCACAAGTGAAATTCTTTCACTCGGCACAAAGGCGATAACCGATGGCTGGCTCAAATTCGATATAAGCAGCACGGTAATGCCTGCGGAAGAATACCGTATGGCAATGTCGCATTTCAGAACCTACACAGGCTATCTTGATGTGTGGATTGTTGATTATATCCGTGCAGCAAGAGATTTGCAGCTTCTTCTTTATGATAACACCAATATCGAGATTAATCCCGAAACCCATATTTCGGCACTTGAAATGGTAAACGGCAGCTATTCTTCGGAAAACAGCTACAGCTCCACCGAATACGAAGAGGATGAAACAACAACAACAAGACGAAGCCTTTTCAACCGCTATGACGATGACGAAACAACAACCCGCTTCCGTGATTACACCTTCAACTTCCCGTATAACAGAGATGATGAAGAAACCACCGAAGAGGAAACCGATAATTATTGGAACGGTGACGATTCGGAAGAAGAAGAAGAAGAAACAACAACCGGTTATTACTACGAAGAAGAAACAGAATATTAATTTAAAGGGAGCAATCTTGCTCCCTTTTTATTTTGTATTTCTATTGACACGCACTATATATATAATGTTATAATATATTTATACGTTTGAGTAATATGGTTAATTCGTAATGAAGGGTCTGCGTTTTGAGTGGTGAGTGCAGAGTGCAGAGTGCAGAGTTGCGGAAGGGCTTCGCCCTTGCCCATTATATATTCGGTCATAGG
>CALGRR010000016.1 GCA_937880805.1 uncultured Clostridia bacterium | reverse complement strand
AATTCTACCATAGGAGGCTCTTTTTTTCATTGTCCGTTTTTACTGGACCTGTTCAGCAAAGATGCACGGCTTTTTTGTTGCATTATAACAAAAAAGCACCCCGCTTCAAGCGAAGCAGGGTGCTGTGTGTTTATAACTTATTTGACTTCGTCTGCAATTTCCTTCATACCCTTGAGGATGGTAGAGCCTGCATATTTGCCGAGAGAAATCATTTCCTGATAATGGTCGCCGAGAAGTGACATTGAGTAGTCATTATCGGGAACAACATAACCGATAGCATCGTTGAAAAGACCGAAGCAGATTGTGTCTTCTCCGAAGAGCTCATAAATGGGTGCACATTCAAAATCCTTGCCTGTGAATGAGCCTTCAGCAGTGAGTGAATCACCGCCGCAGATAAGGTCCTGAACGATTTCGCCGGGCATAAGAGCAACCTTAACGCCGCCGATTTCCATATAACCTATTTCTGCAAAAATGTAGTAACTGAAGCCTTCCTTGCAAACTGTGTAGTTAACAAGATTGAGCTTACCTACGAGCTGAATAAGGGGATTTGTAACCTTAATCTTAACTTCTTTGATGATGATGTTGAGGTTGGGCTCAAGAACTTTTTCTGTTGTGGGTTTCCAATTCTCATACCAGAGAGTATAATGCTCGCCGCCGATTTTCATTTCTTCAGCTTCCTTAGCTTTTTCGGCGTCAGTCATATTTGCTTTGATAGTTTCAACGTCATTTGTGAGGTTGAGAGCCATATTGGCAATTTCGTGACCGTAGCGAAGAGTTTCTTCGTATCTGCGGTTGGTGGGAACGCCGTCGCCTGCGGGGCCTCTGCCCTCATAAATGCCTGCGATTGCACCGTTGAAGAACATAAAGTTATAATTTTTTTCTTCAATTCTTTCGCCGAGATAGTATACATAGTCACCCGAAAGGTCCCTGCCGTTATCTTCTTCGTTAACGGGAAGGCCTGCAACATCGGGATGAGCAGCAATGTTAACAATCATTGTGGGTCTGATGCTTGCATCATCGGGAGTGAAAACAAATCTTGCAAGTTCATCAATAAGTGATGTTGACTGATGTCTGTTCTTGTTATTGAAGTAGGAGTTTTCTTCGTCGCCGATTTCCTTAACTGCATATGTAAGGGTACCGGGAGTCATACTCTCAACAGCCTTCTTCATAGTGTTTGCAACAGTTTTGTAAGCAAACTCCATAAAGTCGGCATTTGCACCTCTTTCCTTCTCAACGAAGGGAACATATGAGAGGGCAAGATTCTTGAAGAGCTTGGGGAAAAGGTTGGTCCAAAGACCCTGAGTATCAATGCAGCTGTGAGTGTGTGTTGAAGAAACGTTGATGCTGTTGAATTCAACGTTGGGCATAAGCTCAACAAGAGCAGCACGGATTTCTTTTATATCACCGTTTGAAAAACCGATGCAGTCGATGTTTGCGAAAACTGCAACGCCTCTGTCTGAACCGTCTTCAACTGCGATAACTCTTACCTGCATATCATCGATGATTTCTTCGATTTCATTAACCATACCGTTGTTGGGGTCGATGAAACCGCCGAGATAATAGCCTGATTTTTCGCCTTTTTCAACTGCTTCTCTGAGGTCATCGGGAATAAGAGAAGCCTTTGCGTGACCAAGGCTCCATTTAGCGTCGGCCTTTGCTTCTTCTTCCCAGGTTTCTGTTCCTTCATAGAAGTTTTCAACAACTCGGTCTTTAACCTTAACAAAATTCTTGCTGTCGGGAACAATAGCGTTGATTCCGCCTACGAGGCCTGTGAAGATAGCTTCAACAATACTGAGGCCTGCCTTTTCAAGTGTTTTGCCAACATCTGCAGCGGCAGCTGTGCCCATTGCCGATGCACCGCCGATGAGAAGCGAAAACACAAGAAGTATGCTTATGATTTTTGCAGTGATTTTTTTCATAACAGATTTCTCCTTGCTTATTGTCACTAATCAAGTGACTTGATTAACTTATCTTACCACTTTTTTTATGAACTGTAAAGACTTTTTTATAGGTATTGACAAAAAAATATTCACTATAAAATTTTTAGGGTATATTTTTAACAAAAATACATTTGACTGTTGAAAAAACAAAAAATCAAGAGTATAATAAATAAAATTATACCCGAAAGGCTGATGAAGGTGAGCAGACAGAAGCGTATTGCTGCAATACATGATATATCCGGCATAGGCAAATGCTCCCTCACAGCGGCAATCCCCGTTATCTCGGCGGCGGGTATTGAGGCGGCAGTTATGCCGACGGCGGTGCTCTCAACTCATACGGGTGATATGAAGGGCTTTACCTACAGAGATTTAACCGAGGATCTTGTTGCGTTTTACGGTCATTGGAAATCTTTGGGCGTTGAATTCGACGGAATTTACAGCGGCTTTTTAGGCTCGGCAAAGCAGGTTGATATAGTCTGCGATTTTATTGATGAATTCAAAAAACCCGATGCAGTTATTCTTGTTGACCCCGCAATGGCAGACAGCGGATTGATGTATACAACCTTCAATAAGGAATTTGCAAAGGAAATGAAAAAGCTTTGCAAAAAGGCTGATATAATTGTTCCCAACATAACCGAAGCCGTTTTTCTTTTGGGCGAAGAATACAGAGAGCCGCCCTACAGCGATGAATATATTAATGATTTACTTATAAAGCTTTCCGCACTCGGCCCGTCAATGGTTGTTTTGACCGGTATTCATACCGAAGATAACAAAATTAGCTGCTTTGCTTATGATAAAAACAGAGATGAATTTTACCGCTGCGATTCAGAGAGATACAGCGGCACATATTACGGCACGGGTGATATTTTTGCCTCCGCATTGCTCGGAGCATATATGAACGGAAAAGATATTTTCAGAAGCACCGAAATTGCACTTGATTTCACCTGCAAAGCGGTAAAACGCACCTTTGAGGCAGGCACGGATACCAGGCTCGGTGTTAATTTTGAGCAGGGAATTTCCGATTATATTAAAAATCTGGAGGGATAAACCGTGAGTTATGCAGATAAGGTTTTTATTGAAACCTGCAAGGATATTCTTGAAAACGGCGTTTGGGATACGGATTTGGATGTACGCCCCAGATGGGAAGACGGCACTCCCGCCCACACAATCAAAAAATTCGGTGTTGTTAACCGCTATGATTTGAGCAAGGAATTCCCTATGCTCACTTTAAGAAAAACATTTCTTAAAAGTGCGGTTGACGAAATGCTCTGGATATGGCAGAAAAAATCAAATAATATCAATGATCTGGGCAGCCACGTATGGGATTCCTGGGCTGATGAAAACGGCAGCATAGGCAAGGCATACGGCTACCAGCTCGGCGTTAAGCATCATTACAAAGAAGGGGATATGGATCAGGTTGACAGAGTGCTCTATGACCTCAAGCATAACCCCCAGAGCAGAAGAATTTTAACAAATATTTATGTTCATCAGGATTTGAGCGAAATGGCTCTTTACCCCTGTGCATACAGTATGACCTTCAATGTTGCGGGCAACAAGCTCAATGCAATTCTCAACCAGCGTTCGCAGGATATGCTTGCGGCGAATATCTGGAATGTTGCACAGTATGCCGCTTTAACCTGTATGCTTGCTCAGGTCAGCGGATTTGAGCCCGGCGAATTTGTTCACGTTATTGCCGATGCTCATATTTATGACCGCCACGTTCCTATTGTTAAAGAGCTTATCGAAAAAACTCCGTTTGATGCACCTACGGTAACTCTTGATAAGAGCATAGACGATTTCTATAAATTCACAAAAGACAGCTTTACGGTTGAAAACTATAAATTCCACGAATTTACCGCTAAAATTCCCGTTGCTGTGTAAAGGACAGATATGAAAGCAATAGTTAATGTTGATAAGAATTGGGGAATAGGTATAGGCAACAGCCTTTTGAATCACCTTTCTCCCGATATGAAGTTTTTTAAAGAAAAAACAACGGGCAATGTTGTTGTTATGGGAAAATCAACCTTTCTTTCTTTTCCCGGTCAGAAGGCTTTGCCCAACAGAGTGAATATCGTTTTAACAACGGATAAAAGCTGGAGTGCTGCCGATGTTATTGTTTGTCACTCGCTTGAAGAGCTCTTTGCTCAGCTTGAAAGATACGATACAAACACCGTTTATGTTATCGGCGGCGAATCTGTTTATAAGCAGCTTTTGCCTTATTGCAACACAGCTTATGTAACAAAGGTTGAAACCTCAAAGCCTGCTGATAAATTCTTTCCCAATCTTGATGAAATTGAAGATTGGAAGATTACTCATAATGGAGAAATGCTTGAGCATAACGGCGTAAATTTCAAATTTACCACATATACAAAATGAGGCGAAAATTTATGGGAAACATCTGGCACGATATTAACCCCAAAAGGATAACTCCCGAGGATTTTATGGCTGTTATTGAAATATCCAAGGGCAGCAAAAGAAAATATGAGCTTGATAAAGAAACGGGCTTTATGATGCTTGACAGAATTCTTTACACATCAACTCATTACCCCGCAAACTACGGCTTTATTCCCCGCACCTACGGCGATGACGAAGACCCGCTTGATGTTGTTGTTATCTGCAGCGAGGAAATTGACCCGATGACCCTGGTGCGTTGTTATCCTATCGGCGTTATAACAATGAAAGACAGCGGAAAGTTTGATGAAAAAATCATTTCTATTCCGTTCAATGACCCTAACTATAACCAATATAAAGATATTTCAGAGCTTCCTTCTCATATTTTTGATGAAATGAAGCATTTCTTCTCGGTTTATAAATCTCTTGAAGACAAAGAAACTGTTGTTGATGAGGTTCAAAACAGAGAAAAAGCGATTGAAATCATAAAAAGCTGCATTGATAATTATATTGTCAATTTCTGCAGATAAATATATTAACAATTCTGCCGTTCACGGCGGTGAATATTTTATTAAAAAGGAGAGAAAACAAAATGGCTATTTATTGTCAGGAGCCCTCAAGAACTTTCAGCGAATATCTTCTCATTCCCGGATACACATCCAGAGAATGTATTCCCGCCAATGTGTCGCTTAAGACTCCGCTTGTAAAATTCAGAAAAGGCGAAGAGGAATGCCCCTTAAGCCTCAACATCCCTATGGTTTCCGCTATTATGCAGTCTGTATCAAATGATACAATGGCTATCGCTCTTGCAAAAGAAGGCGGCATTTCCTTTATCTACGGTTCACAGACCATTGAGGATGAAGCTGATATGGTTGCAAAGGTTAAGAGCTACAAAGCAGGCTTTGTTGTGAGCGATTCAAACCTTAAGCCCGATTCAACTCTTGCCGATGTGCTTGCTCTTTTTGAAGAAACAGGCCACAGCACAATGGCTGTTACCGATGACGGCACGGCAAGCGGCAAGCTCCTCGGCGTTATAACAAGCCGTGACTACAGAGTCAGCAGAATGGATGCGGCAACACCTGTTTCAGATTTTATGACTCCTTTTGAAAAGCTTATCACAGCCCCCGAAACAACAACTCTCAAAGAAGCAAACGATATTATCTGGGAGCATAAGCTTAATTCTCTTCCCATTATCAATAAAGACGGAAAGCTCCTTTATTTTGTTTTCCGCAAGGACTATTCACAGCATAAAGAAAATCCCCAGGAGCTTCTTGATGCAAACAAGAGCTATATTGTTGGTGCAGGTATCAATACTCTTGACTATGAAAAGAGAGTTCCCGCACTTGTTGAAGCAGGTGCAGATGTTCTTTGCATCGACTCATCGGAAGGCTATACAGTATGGCAGGAGCAGACTCTTGCATTTATCCGTGAAAAATACGGTGATAAGGTAAAGGTTGGTGCAGGTAACGTTGTTGACCGTGACGGCTTTATGTTCCTTGCAAGAGCAGGTGCAGACTTTGTTAAAGTTGGTATCGGCGGCGGTTCAATCTGTATCACAAGAGAAACAAAGGGTATCGGCAGAGGTCAGGCAACAGCTCTTATCGAGGTTGCTGCAGCAAGAGACGAATATTTTGCAGAAACAGGCATCTATGTTCCCATCTGCTCCGACGGCGGTATCGTTCACGATTATCATATGACTCTTGCTCTTGCAATGGGTGCAGATTTCCTTATGCTCGGCAGATACTTTGCAAGATTTGATGAAAGCCCCACCAATAAGCTTATGATTAACGGTGCATACGTTAAGGAATACTGGGGTGAAGGCTCCAACAGAGCAAGAAACTGGCAGAGATATGACCTTGGCGGCAAGGCAAAGCTCAGCTTTGAAGAAGGCGTTGACTCATATGTAACTTATGCAGGTCCTCTGAGCGATAACGTTGCAAAGAGCCTTTATAAGGTTAAGTCAACAATGTGCAACTGCGGCGTTCTTAACATTCCCGACCTTCAGAAGAACGCAAAGCTCACCGTTGTTTCCGCAACAAGCATTGTTGAGGGCGGCTATCACGATGTTACCCTCAAAACAACCGCAACTTCAGGCAGATAAAAATAAATATTAAAACCGCAGAAGATTTTAAATCTCCTGCGGTTTTTTGCTGTCTGAAATTAGCACGATTAAAGAAATAAATGATATAAAGAGAATAAAGAAGGTTCTGTATCCCGAAGCCCATACCGTGGGAGAGAATCCCATTATTATTCGTGAACAGATACCAATAGCGAGGATAAAAAGTCCGATAATAAATTCTTTTTTATAAAGAGTGATATACATTGAAACAATTATGCAGGCAATAATGCTAATAAATATTAAGTCAGGAATAAGATTAAAAGAGTAAATGGCCTGGTTCATTCGGAAATGTTTCATTCCGCCTGTAATAACGCTGAAAAGATTTGTTTGTTCAATCGGTGTAACAGAAAAACATCCTATGAGAATTGTAAAGCAGAACGGAAAAGAAGAAATAATTTTATTAAAGATTTTGGTTTTGCTTTTTAATACTTTAACAGCAATATAAAGAGTAAATAACGCAAAGGCAAAAAACGCAAATCTTGTTTCCATAGTCATACAATAAAAGGTTGACGAAAAACCAAGTTCCGCTTTTTGAAACAAATTCAGTTCAGAAAAACTCGGAAAATACCTTGACGCTTCACGCATCATACGGTTATTGCTGCCAACAGTATTAATATAAAGAATAAAAACTGAACTCACAAAAGAAAGGAAAAATTGAAATAAAGGGTAAAAGGATAATTTCTTTTTTATTCCACTGTATATGATTGAAGAAAAAAATACAGCTGTTAGGCAGGCTGCCGTTTGCTGCATATTTACAGCACACAGAGTTGCAGGAATGGAATAAAGATAATCGTAAAAGAAGATGATTTTATTCTCTGAAAGCTTTTTAAGAGGAATAAGAGTTATCAATCCGGCGGTGAAGGGCCATAGATAGTTTACTGTTGTTGCGATGAAACCTGCATCAACTGTTACCAAAGACGGATAAATAACTGCAATACAAATAAAAATATTAAGTTTGTTTTTATTAACATTATTAGACGGTAAAAATTCGGAAAGAAGTTTAGCTGATAAGGTTAAAACCATAGGGTTCAATATACGCCACATCAATGGAAAAGATGCAAAAATATATGTCAGAGAGTCCGTTATAGGTCTGGCGCTTCCGTTTATAAATTGTTGCAGGGTTGTTTGAACAACTCTTTCTAAAAAAATTTTATCATCAGCCCATTCCAAAGGTAACAGAAGATGAATTGCAAGCATAATGATATAATAACAGAAAAACACACGATTATGTTTATTCATACCTTGCCTCCGCATAAGTTTCTATTTTAAGTTTAAACTTGAATAATAAAAACTTATCAAAAGAAAGGTTACAAATATATAACAAAACATAAAAAATGACACGAATTATATCATCAAGATTAATCCGTGCCATTTTTTAATATCTGTTTCTGACTCTTTCGGCAAATGCAATCATATCCTTGATGTCAAGTGCCGTTCCGTCATCAAGAATGGCTTTGCCCGTAAGCTTGCCGAAAACCTTATTTGCATTCTGCCTTATGAAAAGAACGCCCATATCGGTTATTGTTTCAAAAACGGGAATGAATTTCATATCAAATCTGCCGTCAGAGCTTATGAATTTCCATGGCTTTTTGGTATCATCCTCGGGAATAACAAACTCAATGCGGTCAAACTTATGGCATTTTCCGTCATAAAAAATCATATTTTCGCTTGCGGCGGAAGTGTTGCCGAAGCCGTAGCCGATGTTATAACCGAAACGCTTATTATTGATAAAGCCGTTTCCCGTGCCCCAATACCAAGTGTTGTCATAGGTCCAGACGCCTCTGCCCCAGTCAAGGGTTGCAAAATGCTTTTCGGGAGAAAATTCTATTGTTCTGCCGCCAAATTTCAGATAACCCTTTGCGGGCATACAGTTGATTTTCTGATTATAGTAAAAGGCGGTTTTGTCCTCATCCCACGGGGTTGCTATAACCATTGTGTCGTCGGGGTTCTTTTCAAGAAAAATATCAAACTCCATTTCATCGTGTATGGAGCATTTCTGATATTTTCCAACCAGACGTCTGCCATCCTTTTCGTGGATATATGCAAGGCTGCAATAACGGTCTTTATAATAAATATCGCCCGTTGAGCTGTCGGTAGGCATATTGAGCTTACCTTTAGGCATAATCAGGGGAGTGATGAAATCGTATTTTTTCTGCTCCTTGAAATCGTAATATGAGGCATTTGCAAGCCCCATATAGCGGTTATCTGCAATTACCGTGCTGAATGCACCGTTTTCATCGGCAATCACATAATAATCCCATTCTTTGATACGCATTTTATTGGCTTTAACATCAAAGGGGCTGTATTCAAAAATAAGCTTTGTTGCCCAACCCGGCTCGGTGAGAGAGCCGTCGGGCCCCAGCAATCTTCTTTTTATTTCATTTGTTATTTTCATTTTTATTATTCGCTCTTTTCGGTTATCTCAAAATTAGGTTCGCCTGCATTTTTCATATGCGAAACAAGAATTGATTTAAGATTCTCTTTAATTTCTTTATATTCAGGTTTTGAGATAAGATTATTTTTCTCAAACGGGTCAGCTTCTAAATCATAAAGAAAATTTTCCGTGTAGCTGCTTGAAAAAGCACAGTCTTTATTGGGCGAGGTGACGCTGTATTTCCATTTTGATGTTCTTACAGCCCTGCCAATCTGGCTTTCGGAAATCTGCACAAACACATTATCGTGTCCTTTTTTATCCGCAAGGCTCTTACCCATAAAATGAGGCGGAATTTCGGCACCTGCAAGGTCAAGAATTGTTGCGGGCAAATCTATGAGAGAAACAAGGTCGCTCACTCTGCCGCCGCCCGTAAAGCCGCCGCCCGTTATAACAAGGGGAACGTGGATGCTTGCTTCGTGGCACGAACGCTTATATTCGGCGTTTCTTGTTCTGAAATGGCAGCCGTGGTCGGAGGTATATATAATAATTGTATTATCATATAAGCCTTCTTCTTTGAGGGCTTCAATGAGCTTGCCGAAGTTATAATCAACTCTGTTGCAGCAGGCGAGATACGATGAATACTGCAAACGCCAATCGCCTAAAGTGCCCTTGAGGTCACCAGGAAGCTCATAATTTTTAAAATTCTTTTTCGCACCCCTCTGAGCTTCAAAACGAAGTCTGTCATTCTGATGGTGGGGCTCAAGCTGCGAAATAAACATAAAGAAGGGTTTATCGTGCTTTTGGTTTTTGATATATTCAACGGCATAATCGTTTATTCTGTCTGCTCTGTAGCCCTTGAATTTAAGCTTATTGCAGTTTTCGTCATAAACATAGCCGTTATAGCCGTGAGAGGTGAATTCAAGAATATCGGAGGCTCTCCAATAGTCATATCCGCCCCGACGCTCCTTCGGAGTGGGCTTTGTTTTAAGATTATGTTCTTTATCGGATGCGAGATGCCATTTGCCTATATATGAGGTGTCATAGCCCGCATCTTTAAGGTAGTGAGCAATGGTTTTGCAGTCAAGAGGCAGGGCAATATCATTTCTGTAGCAGCCGATTTGTGTTGCATAAACTCCGCTTTGAAGGCAGGCTCTCATAGGTCCGCAAACGGGCTGGCAGGAAAATGCATTCTCAAAAAGAGTGCCCTCTGCCGCAACCTTATCAAGATTAGGGGTTACGGGCAGCTTCTGACCGTAGCAGCCTGCGGAATCCGCCCTTTGCTGATCTGAAAAATAAAAAATAATATTAGGCTTATTCATTTTTCTACCTCTCTATCTTATTTCACGCAGCTTGTCGAGTGCGTGAAGAATAAAATCCATCATCGGGCAGTAACCCGAAAGCTGATTATAAAGGCTTCTGTATCTCTTGCAGCCGCCTCCGCATATCTTCTGAACGGGGCAGGTGGGGCAAAGCTTGTTTTTATCCTCTTCGTGCTCCATAAACCTGCGGAGTCCTTCGCTGCTGAGTATATCATTAATTGTTGAATTGTTTATGTTGGGGCATTCAAATTCATCTATGCAATAAAAATCGCAGGGATAACAAGTGCCGTCGGATTCAACAACAAGCTGTGCATTGCATCTGCCGCTTGCACCGCATTGCTCCGCATAGCCTCTTGTTATCATAGAAAGCAGATTATCGAAATCTCTGATGTAAAAGTGATTGCCCGCCGATATTTCCTTGAACCAAAGGTTGAATAAACGCTTTTTAAATCTTGCAAGACCTTTTGCGTCAAGGCTGTAATCGCTCTTTTCTCCGTCAAGAGGGTCGAGGCAATATATGGGCTGCACATTTCTGAAGCCGTTCTTTTTATAAAAATCAAAAAGCTTTGCGGCATCTGTTTTTGCGGTTATTACGGAAAGAATGTTAAAGTCAACACCGTGTTTTTTTAAAAGCTCAACGCCGTTCATTGCTTTTTCAAAAGAGTCCGAACGCAAAGCGTTATGAAGAGGCTCATCGCCGTCTATCGAAACGCCGATAAGAAAATTATGCTTTTTGAAAAATTCGCAGAATTCCTCATTAATCAGAGTGCCGTTTGTCTGAAGCGAATAGTTAACAGCCGTGCCTTCGGTTCTGAGCTTTTCTGCTGCTTCGGTGAATTTTTCAAAAAACTCCAAGCCTGCAATCAGCGGCTCGCCGCCCTGAAACATATAATGAATGTTTGAATTCTCACCGCAGAAATCATAAACCTCACTAATAAGCTTTTCGGCAGTTTCCGCCGTCATAACCGAATTCGGATTTTTATTTCTTTTTTCAGCTTCATCGCAATAAAAACAATAGCTGCATTTAAGATTGCATAATGAAGATGCAGGTTTTACCAAGGCAGTCATCTGCCGCATAAAAACACCTCTTTTGCCTATTATAACTAAGGTGATAAAATGAAAAAATATATTATGAGTTTTGCCGTTGGGGCAATAGGATACGGTCTTGCCGAGGTCTTGTTCAGAGGCTACACCCATTGGTCTATGGCTCTGGCGGGCGGAACGGTGCTCGTTCTTTTTACGCTCATCAACCAAAGCCGCAATATACCGCTTTTAATAAGATGCCTGCTCGGAATGATTATCATAACAAGCATAGAATTCGGCATAGGTATGCTTGTTAACGTTACGGCAGGCTGGGATGTATGGGATTATTCGGATAAACCTTTTAACATTATGGGGCAGATTTGCCCGCAGTTTTCGGCGGTCTGGTTTCTTATCAGCATTCCCGCATTCCGGCTCAGCTCATTTATTGAAACCAAGGTTGAATCAAAAACAAAAATCACCCTACGCTGAGATACTGCTTTATGCCGTCAACTGTTGCTTTTGCAAGAATATCTCTGTTTTTTGCTGTCTGAAGCACCTGGCATTCCTCGGTGTTTGAAACAAAGCCGTATTCAATAAGAATTGCGGGGCATTCTTCAACTCTCGCAACTCTGAATGCATAGAAGTTTGCACCTCTGTCTATCTTGACGGAGGAATTATCTTTATAAATCTCATTCTTATATGCGTTAACGATGCTATCGTGAACCGCTTTTGCAAGAGGCTGTGAGTATGCTCTGTAATAATAAGCGGAGGTGCCCGTTGCGGAAGCGGTGGAGCTTGAATCGCAATGAATGGATATGAACATATCGGGGTTACGCTCACGCACGGCATTGTTTCTGTCGGTATAGCAAACCCATTTATCTGTTGAGCGTGTCATAACAACGGTTGCACCCTCTGCTTCGAGAAGCTCCTTGACCTTTGTTGCGATTGAAAGGTTAATATCCTTTTCTGCACCAAGGCTCGTTGAGGTAACGGCACAAGCCGCACCGGGGTCTATTCCGCCGTGACCGGGGTCAAGCATAATTGTGGCACCGCTTAACGATGAGGGCTTATGACTGAGGGTTATAACAAGCATTCCGTTATCGTTATATTCATAATGGAAGCCATAGAATTTACCCGCTTGTGCGAGGGTGAGAGTGAGTGTAACTGTTTTTGCATTTTTATCTGAAGTCCATTTTGCACTTTTGCAAACGGAATTCATAAATGAAATATCTCCAGAAGCACTTACAGTATCGCTGAAGGTGATTTCAAGTGCTGTGCAGTTAAGGGAGGAAACGGTTACGGGTCTGCCGTTATATAAGCCGTATTTCTGCCCGAGAAGCTTTGCGTTGAAGGCAACCAAACGGTTCATATCAAGAGTTATAACGGTTTTGCCGTTATTGCAGTTGCTCGAAACAACCTTTATGCTGTTTGACGGCATAATGTATCCGCTTTCAACTATTTTAAGGTGAGTTACTTTGCCCTCGGTTCCTGAAGCAAGCCTTTCTTCACGAAGAATGGGCACCTTAACGCCCGAGCTTAAAATATAATAAGTATCTCCGTCATATTCCGCACTTGCGGTTACATAGTCAACCGTGCCTTTAAGAAGCGGGGAACAGTCGGGAACAGAGAAAGTACTTGTTGTATTGCCCGGATAGGTTTCTACATAATCGTCAATAATTTCGCAGATTTTTGCTGTGCCCAGACCGTAATCCTTGGTGTAATAATATCTTTCAAGAAGGTCGGACGGGGCAGATGAAACATCAGATGATGTGCTTTCATCAGAGCTGCCTGAAGTGCTTTCATTGGAATCTGTTGATTCCTGCGATGAGCTTTGGGGTTCCTGCGTTGTTGTTTCGGTGGCGGGAGGCTCTGTTGTGGGTGGCGGGGGAGGCGGCAGTTCCTTTGCGGAAACATTAACGCTCGCACCCGTCAGCGATTCGGAAAGTGTTTTGTATTTTGCCGAAACCTTGTAGCTTCCGATCTTCTGCACCGATGTTGTGCTTGCGGGAGTTTCAAGAGTTGCGGTGAATGTTGTGAAATCCGATTCGGTATCGGGTGAATTATCTTCATCACCCTCAATAGCGGGAGCTTCGCTCATTTTATAGGTTTTGCCGTTGAATGAAACCGTGAGGGCTGCATCTTTGAGAGCAACCGCAGAAACCTCAATCTGCATTCCGCCTGGAACGGTTATATCCTTTTGCGGAGAAACGGATTTGAGAAGCTTTATTTTATATGTAACGTTGTATGTATAGGTTTTGCCCTTGTGCTCAAATTTGATGGTGTTGCTGCCGGGATTCAGATTGCAGTCAACCGAAAAATCGCCGGTTTTGGCAACCTTCAGTTTCTGTCCGTTGCATAAAAGGTCATATGCGGGGCTGCTTGAGCCTCTGAAAGTGATTACCGACTGTTCAACCGTAATCGAGGTTTTCTTGTGGTTTGAAACGGTGAATTCCTTATCAAGCAGATAAGTGTCACGCTCTTTGATATAATTCATAACAATATCCGCCGCCGTGCCCGAAGCGGAAGAAATATCAGAGTAATAATAAAATGCAAGGCCTTCGCAAAGCGACATATCAGCCGATTTTGCAATAAGGTCAATCATATCGGATGCCTTATCTGTTGAGAAGGATTTGAGGCTCTGCAGATTGTGACAAAGCCACAGAGGGCTTGTTTTTTCGTTCCATACAGCCTGTCCGCTTTCAAAAACGGAAAAGCCCGATTTGTCATTATATTTCTGAACAAGAAAAACAAAATCCGCAGTTGAATTATCGGTAAGAGAAACAACGGATTCATTGGCATTAGAGCAATACATCGGTTCAATTCCGATTTCGGTTGCGGCATCAACGGTTTTGATTTCGGTGCAGATTGCCGTTATCTTTTCGGAATAGCCCGAAATTGTTTCATCAAGACCGCAAAGAATAACAAAATCAACATTGTTCTTTTCAACAAATGCCGTGAGATAGTCGGAGCCTTCTGAAATATCCGCCCTTATTCCGTAATAAAGCGAATTGGTTTTTGCGTGAGTAATCAACTCTTCAACGGATAATGCGTTTTCAACAGTTAAATCAATGATAACGGTGTTGAATCCGTTACCGCTGAATTCTGCCATATCCGATGAGGAGCTTTCTGTTATTTCATTATAAATTGCGGCAACAACCGATTCGGGCTTCTGCGATTTAGGGCGGGTTACCGCCTGAGGCTCGGTTGTGGTTGTTTCGGCGGCAGTTGTTGAATCAGGCTCAAAGCTTTTCTTCAAATCGCCGAATTTGCCCGTAATACCCATAGCTGCAATAATTCCGATTATTGCAACTGCTATGCTTATTACGGCAATAAGTAAAATTTTGTCTTTTTTCATTGTTGTTCCCCGTTTATAATTGCAGATTTAAAATTCTGTATTTCGGTTTTGCAGGCAGACCTTGTAAGGTCCTGATAAGAAAATACGGCAAAACCGCTGTAATTATTGTTTTTTCTGGTGCAGTTAAGCTGGCGGGCAAGAATATCGGAATTCTGCTGCCATTCCGCAGAGCCCGAGCCTGCATAGCTGTCTTTCAATGAGCATTTATAAGCAGCTATTCCGCAAACGAGCTTAACGCCCGAATGTCTTTTAAGTTTGCCCCATTCGGTAAGGAGCTTATTGAAATCAAGAGTTTCGTGCTCAAAGCCAAAATAAATCTGCGGAATAATCATATCCGCATAACCGGGAGTTGAAAGCCAGAGCTTAAAATCGGCATAATAGTTATTATAGTTTTTCTCAAAGCTTCCTGCGGGGCTTATGCTTACCGTTAGGCTCGAATCTGTTGATTTAACAGCCGAATAAAGAGCAGAAACAAAAGCGTTGACGCAGGATATACGCCAATCCGAAAGGCTTAGCTTTCCGCCCTCGGATTTATATTTGTTATATTGAATTTTATCAACCTCTGTGCTTGTTGAGGGATAAAAATAATCGTCTATGTGAATTCCGTCTATGTTGTATTTGCTTATGATTTCACGCACACCGTCAATAATCAGCTTGTGATTTTCCGTGTGTGCGGGGTTATAGTAGATTCCGTTTGAAAGAATGCATATTCTGCCGTCTGCATTTCCCGAATCAATAATCTTTTTTGCGGGATTTGATGATGAAAGCAGCGAAACATCTTTTTTGGTGGATACCCTGAAAGGATTTATCCAGCCGTGAACTGAAATTCCGAAGCTTCGTGCACTTTCAAGCAGCACTTCAAACGGGTCAAATTCAAGGCTTGCACCTTCCTTGCCCGCTATGTAAGAAGAGTAGGGGTAAATATCCGATTTGTAAAATGCATCGGAAAAAGCTCTTAAATGAACAAAAGCGGTGTTAAGCCCCATATCCTTTATGTTTTTAAACATTTTATCGGTTACCGCTTTATATTCCGCCCTTGTTTTTCCTGCTGCACTTGTGTAATCATAGCAGGAAATCCATATTGCACGCATCTCGGCTTGTGTAATTACGGGCTTTGCCGTTGTGGTTGGTTTAACGGTTGTGGTGGGTTTGGTTGTTGTTGCAGGTTTAAGCGTTGTTACAGGTTTTGTTGTTGTGTTTTTGATTGTTGAAGGCTTTTTGGTTGAGCCTTCAGCAGTTGAGGTTATGACTGATAAAGCAGTTGTCAATATTTGAACAGCCGAGGTTTCGGTTTCGTAAACGGCTGTTGTGCCGTATGGCTCGGTCACGGCTTCTGTCTGTGAAACAGACGGAAGCTCAGCTTTTTTATTGAGTTGACACGATGACAGCAAAAGAGCTATAATCATCATTAACGGAACGATTTTTCTCATTGAATTTACCTTTCTGCCGCAAAGTAGAAAATAAGAATAAGGGAGTGCTTGAAATGAGAAGTTTTATAATCCTTTTTTTGATTTATTATGCGGTGCTTGCCGCAGTATCCGTTGCTTTAACAGTCCTTGATAAAAGAGCAGCAGTCAAGGGCAAATGGAGAGTTCCCGAAGCAACGCTGATGCTTCTCGGGCTTTTCGGCGGTGCGTTGCCTATGTTTGTTACAATGAGAACAATAAGGCATAAAACCAAGCATATGAAATTTATGATTGGTCTGCCGCTTGAAATGGCTCTCCATGTTGCTCTTATCTGCTTTGCTGTATTTAAACTAATATGAATTATAAAGTGCTCAGGTCATAAGGAGTCTGCTGATAAACGAAATAATTGAGCCAGTTGGTAAAAATTATGTTTGCAGCGCTTCTCCATTGAACCCTGGGCGTTTTATTTGTGTCGTTATCGGGGAAGTAATTAAACGGCTGCTTTATATCAAGCCCTTTGTTTATATCCCTGAAATATTCCTTTGCAAGGGTTTCGCAGTCATATTCAGAATGACCCGAAGCAAAGAAGTTTCTGCACGCCATATCTGAAATAAGATGAACTCCCGCCTGCTCCGAATAAGAGAGAATCTGCAGGTCTTTCACAAGAGCAATGTCACTTCTGCGGTTTTCCGTGTGCCTTGAATGGGGCACATAGAAAACATCGTCAAGCCCTCTCATAAGAGGATGAAGCGGGTCAAGGCATCTGTGGGGGAAAACTCCGAATATCTTTTCATCAAGAGTATATTTCGGAATTCCGTAATGATAATAGAGAGCCGCCTGAGCACCCCAGCAAATATGGAAGGTTGAATAAACGTGCTTTTTGCTCCATTCAAATATGCTGCAAAGCTCTTCCCAATAATCAACCTGCTCAAATTCCAGAAGCTCAACCGGTGCACCGGTAACTATCATTCCGTCAAATTTCTGGTTTTCAACCTCGTCAATGGTTTTATAGAATTTCAGCATATGCTCCTCAGAGGTGTTCTTTGATTTGTGGGATTTAAGCTGAAGAAGGTCTATTTCAACCTGAAGAGGGGAGTTGCTCAGAAGGCGGAGAATCTGAGTTTCGGTTTCGATTTTTGTGGGCATAAGATTGAGAATAAGAATTTTAAGAGGACGAATATCCTGCTTCATTGCTCTGTCCTCTGTCATTACGAATATATTCTCAAGCTCAAGCGATTTGTGGGCGGGTAATTCATTTGCTATTTTGATAGGCATCTGATTTTTTCATCCTTTAAACTTTAATTTTGATTTTGCGAAGTGCGTGGCTTATGGGCACGGCAACAATTATTGCCAGAATCATTTCAAAAATTGCATTTGTTCCGAATGCACCGAGAATGAAATAGATAAATGAGCCTAAATCAAACTGAACTATTCCGAGCTTTGCGGCTTCGGAGGTGTTGCCGTAAACAAGATAAAGGCTGCCCATAACAAGAATTGTGTTGGTTAAGCAGGCTGAAACTGAGCCGAGAATTGAAGCAAGGTGATATTTTTTCAGCTTCTTTGAAACGAGGCTGAAAACAAACCCTGCAACAAGGCCTGCAATAACTCTGGGTAAAAGCGAAACGAGGGGATTTGTGAAAAGCGGGTCGGTTATTGCAACGGGGGAGGTTGCTGCTTTGATAATGCAGGTTATTCCCCATACGGCACCGAGCACAACGCCGCCTTTTACACCGAGAACGCAGGCACCGATAATAAGCGGAATGTGAAGCAAAGTGATACTCAATGCACCGATGCTGATGTATCCGATGTAAGGCACAAATGTCATAATAACAATAAGTGCACTCAGCATTCCGAGCTGTGCCAGCTCAAGGTTTCGTTTCATTGCGGATGATTTTGACATATATATTCCTCCTTGCTGCTGCTCCGCCAAAATCATCTTAACGGTCATATTTCCGCCATGCGGCATCAAAATGCTCGTTAATACCTCGTATTAACTCCGCTTTTTCAACCACCTGACAAAAATCTGCCTCGTTAATATGAATTTTGTTAATTAAGGGATGCAACGCAAAATTTAGCAGAATAATTTTAAGTAACGGGCTATCCCGTTATTTTTTATTTTTTTCGTAAAGAACCTTTAAACCGTAAAGAACAAGGTCACCGTTATAAACAATGTCACGCTTGCAGCTTTTTATGAGGTCTTTTGCAAGACCGCCCGTTGCAACGGTTGTTAAAACTTTTTCGCCGAGTTCTTCTTCGAGCTTTTCGCAAACGCCGTCAATCATTGCCGCAAAGCCGAAAACGGTTCCCGACTGCATTGAATCAACAGTGTTTTTGCCTATTGCTCTTGCGGGTGTTTTGAGGCTTATGCTCGGAAGCTGTGAGGTTTTTGCCGAGAGAGCTTCAAGCGATATTCCTATTCCGGGTGCGATTGTGCAGCCGCAGAAAGAGCCGTTTTTATCTATAACGCTGATTTTGCTTGCTGTGCCAAGGTCAATAACAAGGCAGGGCAGGGGATAAAGTGCAGCCGCACCTACGCAGCCTGCAAGAAGGTCTGCACCGAGCTGTGCGGGGTTATCTATAAGAATATTCATTCCCGTTTTTATTCCGGGGCCGAGAAGCATCGGCTTGCAGCCCGTGAGCTTTTTAACCGCATCGCTCATAGTTGCTGAAAGCTCGGGCACAACGCTGCTTATTGCCGCACCCGAAAAGCTGCTTATCGGAGTATTGTAAAGCGAGAAAATCTGCTTGAATTCAACTGCATATTGGTCTGCTGTTATTGCTCTGTTTGTAGCGAGCCTTGAAACAAATTTTAATTCGTCTTTATCATAAGCACCCATTGTTATGTTTGTGTTGCCTATGTCTATTGTAAGAAGCATAAAACCACCCTTTTGCTATAGATATTCACATTATACTACATATTTATAAATAATGCAATTAATTTTATACTTGATTTTTATTAATAATTGTAGGTTTACAATAGAAGTGTTACAGTGAAACAAAAAACAAATGACGAATGGA
>CALGRR010000015.1 GCA_937880805.1 uncultured Clostridia bacterium | reverse complement strand
TGTCTGCATTGCTATATACACAAAGGCGATGCAAAACGTGGTGTTAATACAAACGACATTATAAAAACAAAAGATTTTTACAAACCTGTTGAGCGGTTAAAAAACGGAAACTACAAAATGAAAGCAGGAATGGTTTACCTTTGCTTTTCAACAGATTTTCTGATAGAAGAAGCGGACGAGTGGCGTAAAGAGTGCTGGGATATGATAAAGCAACGACAAGACTGTACTTTTCTTTTTCTCACTAAACGAATAGAAAGGTTTGCAGATTGTGTCCCTGACGATTGGGGCGACGGATATGAGAATGTTGTTGTGTGCTGTACCGTTGAAACTCAAAAAAATGCAGATGAAAGATTGTCATTATTTGAATCGCTCCCGATAAAGCACAAATGTATTACTGCACAACCGTTGCTTGAAAAAATACATATCGAACCGCATCTTGATAATATTGAACTTGTAGTTGTCGGCGGAGAGTCGGATTATTGTGCACGGGTGTTTGATTATGATTGGGCACTTGATATCAGAGAACAGTGCATTCGTAAAAACGTATCCTTTGAGTTCAGACAATGCGGAACTCATTTTATCAAAGACGGTAAGGAATACAAATTGCAGACAAAAGACCTGTGCAGTCAAGCAAGAAAAGCAGGGATAGATTTTAAGGCTCACAGATAAATTCATGTTAATCAAGCAAAAGCAACAGCGAGTTGCTTGTTCATTAAAACATTCGGTGTTAGAATAATACTGAGGTGATAAATTTATGGAAACTAAAGATATTATACTTGAACTGAGAACTAAAAAAGGTTTATCACAGGATGAACTTGCCGAAAAGGTTTTTGTTACCCGCCAGGCGGTCAGCCGATGGGAGAACGGTGAAACAACCCCTAACACGGAAACTCTGAAGCTTTTATCAAAGCTGTTTGATGTTTCAATCAATACTCTTTTAGGCTCTCCGCAAAAACTCGTTTGCCAATGCTGCGGTATGCCGCTTGAAGACTGTAATATCAGCAAGGAAACAGATGGCTTTTTTAACGAAGAATACTGTAAATGGTGCTATGCTGATGGTGAATATATGTATCATAATATGGATGATTTAATTGAGGTCTGCGTGCAGAATATGGCAAATGAACACTTTTCATCTGAACAGGCTCGTGCTTATATGAAAGATATGCTGCCGAAGCTGAATTACTGGAAGCAATACAAAAATCTTGACGGTGCGGATAAGTTCAACGAGTTCAAAGAACAGCTTATCAAGGAATTCAATGATTTGCATATTGAGGGTATGCCGAAGGTTGAAAAGCTCAACGCACTTGTAGGCGGATATATCAATCTTGAATACCGTCTCCCCAACGGACAGACTGTTAAATTTCTTGATGATAACGCCACCTATCTCGGCAATCAGCTTGAATGTGAATTCGGCGGCGAGCGTTGTTTCGGTATTGCTGCAAATATGGATTTTTTGCTTGTTTGCACATACGAAGAAAACGGTGAAAATCCTGAACTGGTTGTTTATAAGAAGAGATAGAAAAATTAGAAATTGCAGAGGATTGACAAGATGCAATATAATATTGAATTTTGGAACGCATTAGATGAATTGGTGAATAATTCTGAAATAATAATTGATAGACCAAAAGGAACTGCACATCCCAAGTATCCTGATTTCATTTATCGAGTTGATTATGGATATTTAAAGGATACATCATCTATGGATGGTGCGGGAATAGATGTGTGGGTAGGAAGTAGCGAAAAAAAGGTTGATGCAATAATGTGTATTGTTGATTTAATGAAGAAGGATTCAGAAATTAAAATACTGATTGGATGCACAGAAGAAGAAAAGAAAATTGTATACGAAACACATAATGAAACACAGTTTATGAAAGGCGTTTTAATACATCGATAAACTCCAATTTATCTAAATAAACACTCAAGGGAACAAACCATATTTTTACAGTTTGTTCCCTCTTTTTTTATGCCTCTATAAACTTTTTCTTCAGCTTTGCAAGCCTTTTGCCGACTGCGCTGTGAGTTTTGAAGCCCATCTTCTCCGCTATCTCGGCTTGTGTCATTCCGTTCATCGCATACATCAGAATGGTTTTGTCGTCCTCACTCAGATCTCCCCAGAAGTTCGTAAATCTTTCGTTTGCAAAAACTATCTCGCTCACATCCTCCGCATAGGCGGTCTGTTCGTCAATTTCTTCTACGGATTCAACAACAACCTTTGCCCTGCTGTGATTCCATTTGCGGTCAAAATCCGCCGCAGGAAAGTTCTGCTGCTTATGGCTGAAATCCTCGTGTGCCGGCACACTCTGAACAATTCCCGCAAGCTCACTAAACTGCATAGCATCCAAAGCGGTATCTATGCTTTTGGTTAAAAGCTCATCCGCCTTTTCCGTGTTGCCAAAAGCCGATGAAAACTGCTCAATGATTTGTGCGGCACAGTCAGGATTTTCATCAATCAGCTTGTAAACCGCTTCGCTGACGACCTGCGATGTGCCGTTTCTCAGAAGCATAAGCGGATTTTCGTTTTTATCATAGCAGGATATGTGACCTCTCAGCCCCTTCTCCCTTGCAAGCTCGTCCCATTTCTCATTAAAAACCGAGGCTACATACGCTATCTCGGCATTATCCTCGTGGTCAAGCTCACCCTCACCGTAAACCTGTAACGTTGTAAAATCGTGAGTTTTGAAAAATTCAGACAGCTCCTCCATCGTCGGCAACCTGTCCGCATCAAGCCAAGTATTATCGTCCTTATACATTCAACATCCTGTCCTTTACCATAAATTACACAAACATTATACGGAACATTTGTTCTATTGTCAAGATAGATTTTGTTTTTGTTTGTCATCTTATATCGTATTAATTTTGATTATTGCCTTTTATAGTATATTATGTTAAAATAAAATATCTATAAGTATAAGGAGAATTCCGCCTTGGACAGACATACTCCCGAACAGCGCCGCAGAAATATGCAGGCTGTTAAAAACAAAGATTCCAAAATTGAAATAGCACTTCGCAAAGAACTGTGGGCAAGAGGCTTACGGTATCGTAAGAATGCAAAAAATGTTTTCGGCAAACCCGATATTGTTTTTATCGGCAAGAAGGTTGCCGTGTTCTGCGACAGCGAATTTTGGCACGGTTATAATTGGGAAGAAAGAAAAGCGGATTTCAAGTCCAATCAGGAGTTTTGGATTCCGAAAATCGAACGCAATATCCAACGAGATAAAGATGTTACCGAAAAGCTTGAAGCTGACGGTTGGACAGTTTTGCGCTTTTGGGGCAAAGAGATAAAGAAAAATCCCGGCAAATGTGCCGACAGAATAGAAATGGCGGTTAAAGGAAATATGCCCAACTATAAATCCATAGATTTGTTTGCCGGTATCGGCGGAATCCGTTTGGGGTTCGATAGAGCATTCGGCAAAAATATTGAGACTGTTTTTGTCAGCGAATGGGATGAAAACGCACAGAAAACATATAATGCTAATTTTAACGATAATTTTGATATTGCCGGAGACATCACCGTGTTTGATGAAAAAGATGTTCCCGAGTTTGACATCTGTCTCGCCGGTTTCCCTTGTCAGGCATTCAGTATGGCAGGTCAGAGAAAAGGCTTTGAAGATAATTACAAGGGTCTTTGCAGAGGTAACTTGTTCCTTGATGTTGCAAGAATTTGCGAACATCATAAGCCGAAAGTTATTTTCTGTGAAAACGTAAAAGGTCTTGTTATTCACGATAAGGGACGCACATTCAAGATTATCTGCGATACTTTCACACAGCTCGGGTACACCGTTCATCATCAGATTCTTAACAGTAAAGACTTCGGTGTGCCGCAGAACAGAGAAAGAATATATATCGTTGCTTTCAGAAATGATATTGATTCAACTTGGTTCCGTTTCCCGACTCCTACCAATCCCGACACGGTCCTCAAAGATATTATGGAAGAGAATCCCGTTGCAGCGAAATATTATTTGAGCGAAACATATCTTCAGACCCTCAAAAACCACAAAGCTCGCCACGCAGCCAAGGGCAACGGTTTCGGATATGAAATAAGAAACTGGGAAGATATTGCCGGTGCGATTGTATGCGGCGGTATGGGCAGAGAAAGAAATCTCGTAATCGATAACAGACAGACCGACCTTACACCTACAACACATATAAAAGGCGAAATCAACAAAGAAGGTATCAGAAAAATGACACCGAGAGAGTGGGCAAGACTTCAAGGCTTCCCCGATGATTTCGTTCTTCCGCTTGCCGATACTCATCTCTACAATCAGTTCGGTAACAGCGTAACCGTTAATGTTATTGAAGCCATAGCTAAAAAAATCAAAGAGGTGTTGGACAATGATAACGGGAAATAAAGGCGAATGGAGCGAGGCATATGTCCTTCTGCGTTTGCTCGCCCAAGGCAGAATTTATGCCGCCGATGAAAACCTTGACCAAATCGACGATATGTATTTCCCCATTCTGAAAATACTTCGTGAAGAAATCAAAAACAGCAAATACGAATATACGGTTGATTCACAAGACAGAAAGATTGATATTTATTTCAACAACAATCTTGTTAAGTCATATCCTCAGAATCAATTTTGCGAAGAAGCCGATTATCTTTATGACAAGATTACCGAAGGCGGCAACCGTGCTTTTGCCATAGAGCAGAGCGAAGAATTTCTCAAAGAAATCGGTTGCGGCAGACTTGCTGCACCTTCAAGCGATAAAACAGATATCACAATGCAGATTCACGATATCCAAACGGGCTATTCTCCTGTTTGCGGCTTCAGCATCAAATCCGAAATTGGCAATGCACCTACACTTATTAATGCAACCGGTGCAACAAACTTTATTTATGAAGTTGAGGGTCTTGATGACGGGCAAATTGATTCTATCAATGCAATTGATACAAAGACAAAAATCAGAGACAGAATGAATCGAATTTTCAGCGAAGCGTCTTCGGTTAAGTTCGTTAAGGTAAACAGTGATACTTTTGCAAACAACCTTATGCTTATCGACAGCCGTTTGCATGAAATTGTTGCCGAGTCACTTGTTGTTCATTACAGAGATGGTTTCGGTAAATGCCGCGAAGTTGTCAATGTTCTTGAACAATCCAACCCACTTGGCTTCCCTGCAAACGGATTCTATGAATATAAGTTCAAAGAACTGCTTTGCTGTGCGGCTCTCGGTATGACTCCCGCAACTGTTTGGGATGGTCACGATGAAGCAAACGGCGGATATATCGTTGTAACTTCTGCAGGTAATGTTCTTGCTTATCATATTTACAACAGAGATTTCTTCAAAGAGTATTTGATGAACAACACAAGATATGAAAGAGGTTCGACAACCAGACACGGTTTTGCTTCACTTTACAAAGAAAACGGCAAAACATATCTTAAACTTAATTTACAGATAAGATTTATATGAAAATCGGAAGTTTATTCGCAGGCATCGGCGGTATTGATTTGGGATTTATTCAGGCAGGATTTGAAGTCGCTTGGGCAAACGAAATTGATCAGGATGCTTGTAAAACATACAGGCACAATTTCCCGAACACAAAACTTATTGAGGGAGATATAAGAAATCTCGATGCAAAAGCACTTGAAAAAGTTGATGTGCTGACGGCAGGTTTCCCGTGCCAATCGTTCTCCGTTTGCGGCAATCAAAAAGGTTTCAAGGATGCAAGAGGAAATCTGTTCTTTGAAATAATGAGAATCGCAGACGAACTGCAACCGCCTGTTATTTTCTTGGAGAATGTTGCAAATCTTACGGAACACGACAACGGCAAAACTTTCAATGTAATTCACAATGAGCTCGCAAGTCGAGATTACTTTATAAGATATCTTATTGCAGATGCTTGTGATTACGGGATTCCGCAGCACAGAACAAGAACCTATATTGTTGCTTTTAAGTCGAAGGAAGCTTGTGATAAGTTCAAGTTTCCTGAAAAGTGTAAACTTGAAAAGCGAATCTTCGATATAATCGACAAAACGCAAAAAGCAGATGACAAGTATTATCTTTCAGTCGATTCTCCCGAATATAAAAAACTGAACGCAGCAATGAAAGACAGTGAGCAGATTTATCGATTCTCCGATTACGGCATTCAATCAAGCAAAGACAGAATATGTTTCACCCTCAAAGCAAATATGGGAACATGGAGAGAAAGAATTCCGTTTATAAAGGATAATTACGGCATCAGGAAGATTACACCTCAAGAATGCCTTGCTCTTATGGGTTTTTCGAAAGAATATTCTTTTCCCGATATTGTATTGCAAAAGGAACAGTATAAGCAGTGTGGAAATAGTGTAACGGTTTTGCTTATAGAAAACATTATTAGTCAAAATAACAATCTTTTTCACAAAACGGAATAATACAATACACCAGATGAACCACCTGTATATATTAAAACTTCTACTTTTTCAGATGACAATTTTATGCACTGCCAAACACCAGTGCTGTCCATTTTTGACTTAATACCAGCCTCTGCAATAGGTTTAATATTATCAATCTTTCCGTTAAGAAAAACATTTTGAATATCTTCTACCGAACAAAAATGTTCTGTA
This sequence comes from uncultured Clostridia bacterium, assembly GCA_937880805.1. GTDB lineage: Bacteria > Bacillota > Clostridia > Oscillospirales > Acutalibacteraceae > CAG-177. Next base: position 6,470 of record CALGRR010000015.1, on the reverse strand, counting down.
ATCACTATATATTCAATTGGCATCGAACCCAATTTTACTAATTTTTCAACAGCTAAAATTGCATGGTCTAAATTCATTTTTTTGTATTTTGCGAAATATGATTTATTCAAAAAAACACCTACTTTTATTGTTTTATTTTCACCAAGGAGAAAGTTATTATGAAGCAAATAAACTATATAGATATTTTTGCTGGTTGTGGTGGTCTCTCTCTAGGCCTGTATAATGCTGGTCTAAAAGGGATTTTTGCTATTGAAAAAAACAAAGATGCTTTCTCTACTCTTAGTCACAATCTAATAAAAAATAACTCTCATTTTGACTGGCCTGAATGGCTTCCAATATCAGAGTATGACATCAATGTTTTAATGTCTAGATATCAGGAACAACTTAAAACTTTAGAAGGAAAAATACAACTTGTTGCAGGTGGTCCACCTTGCCAAGGCTTTTCTATGGCTGGACAAAGAAAATCAAATGATCAGCGAAACCAACTTGTAAAATCGTACGTTAAGTTTATTAGAATTATAAAACCAGAAGCTATAATTTTTGAAAATGTTCGGGGCTTTACTGTCAAATTTACTCAAGAAAATGGTAATGAGAAAAAGTATTCAAACTATGTGGTAAATGCGCTTAGACGAGCTGGTTACAAAACAGCATATAGAATAATTGATATGAGTGAATTTGGTGTTCCTCAAAGCAGAAAAAGATTTATTTTGGTTGCGATGAAAAATCATGATCCTAACAAATTATTCTCAACACTCTATAAAAATAAAAGTAATTTTTTAAAAACAAAAAACTTATCATTACCAATCTTTGCTGAAGATGCAATTAGTGATTTAAGAAAAGTTCATGGCATGGTAAACTCACCTGATACGAAAAACTTTAAAGCAGGAATTTACGGTCCAGTTGTATCGTCTTATCAAAAATTAATGCGAGAAAAAAATGCTTCTGAAATAGGATGTGTTGTTGATAGTCATCGTTTTGTAAATCATTCCGATGAAATAATAAAATTACACACAGAACTAATTGAAAAAGCCGAAAGAGGAAAACGTATTACCCCTAATGATAATGTTGTTAACGGGTTAAAACGAAGAGGCGTGACTGTTTTAGGCAAAGATAAATTTGTTCCTACAATAACGTCTATTCCAGATGAACTTGTTCATTATGAAGAACCACGAATTTTGACCGTGCGAGAACATGCTCGTATACAAAGTTTTCCTGATTGGTATCAATTCAAGGGAAAATACACTTCTGGTGGCAAACGAAGAAAACTTGAAGTTCCCAGATACACTCAAGTAGGAAATGCGGTTCCGCCCTTGTTTGCAGAACAAATTGGATTAGCTTTAAAAGAGGTGTTAAACGATGAAAAATAACATAACACAATTATCATTTAAGGTTAGCTCTGGGTTAAAAAATATCATTGGCAGAGATTTAATTAGTGACAAATATATAGCTATTTTCGAGTTGGTAAAAAATTCTTACGATGCACAAGCTCATAATGTCCGTATTTCATTCGATGAAGATTCTAACGGTAAACCAGTAATTTCTATTATTGATGATGGATATGGTATGAATTATTCGGATATTATTGAAAAATGGCTTTTTGTTGCTTATTCTGAAAAGAAAAAACAAAACAGGAAGAAAGCTGACTATAGAAATGAATTCAAACGAAATGTAGCTGGAGCTAAAGGCGTGGGCAGGTTCTCCTGTGATAGGTTGGGAGCAAAGCTCAAATTAATAACTAAAAAATCGAATGAATCTTACGCTCATTTTCTCGATATTGATTGGAATAATTTTGAATATGATGACCAGCAAGAGTTTATAGACATTCCCGTAGATTATTATACTGGTAAATTCCCGTCTGAAAATACAAGTGGTGCTATTCTGGAAATTTCAGAGTTAAGAGAAGAATGGGATAGAGAATCTATTATTCATCTGAAAAAATCCTTGATGAAATTAATTAGTCCTGATTTTCATGATGATGTAATAGATAAATTTGAAATATCAATATCAGCCCCCAATGAATTGGCTGTTGACGAAAAGTTAAAAAGCAAGGGAAATGTCGCTTCAAGAGATTTAGTTAACGGTGTCATTATCAATGATGTTTTCGAAAAGCTAAATATTAAAACTACAAATATTACTTTAGATGTTTCAAAAGACGGAAAAACAATAGAAACAATTCTTACCGACAGAGGTCAAGTAATATTTAAAATTAAAGAGCGAAACAACAAATATCGAATTCTTAACAATATTCATATTTCATTATTTTATTTAAATAGAGCAGCGAAAAACAATTTTACAAGATTAATGGGTGTAGAGCCGGTTAATTATGGTTCCGTCTTTGTTTATAAAAACGGTTTTAGAATTAATCCCTATGGAGAACCAAATGAAGACTTTTTTGGAATTAACCAAAGAAAAGCACAGGGATATAATCGCTTTTTAGGTACTCGAGAAATAATGGGTAGAATATCTATTGTTGGTGATAACGAAGGATTTATTGAAACATCTAGTAGGGCACACGGATTTATTGTTACTGAATCATATGAAAAACTTTCAGAACTGTTTCTTCAAAAGGTTTTGAAGGTTTTAGAAAAATATGTAGTTAATATTATTAATTGGAACAACCCTTTAAACATAGAGGATGAAATACTTCCTGCAGAAGTTGCTGATAAAATTATTTCTGAATTTGCAGACATCAGTTCTCGTAATGATATTATCTCTATCGAATACGATCATGATTTGTTTTCTAAAAATTCGAATATAAACTCTGATGGTTTATCAACATCTATTGCAAAACTTCAAAAAGTAGCAGAAAAAACACAAAACAAGGCTGTTTCGGATTTAGTTTCAACAGTAAAAAAACACACAGATGCAATAAAAAAACAAAATCAAGAATTAGAACAAGAAAACAAAGAAAAAACTCGAGCTTTGGATACTGCAAAAGAGCAAGCGGCAGTAAAAGACACTCAGATATATTTTTTGAAAAATGCTGCAAAAGCAAATTCCAGAAATCTGCTTAATGGTATGCATACTGTCTTTACTGAATCAGAAGCTCTTAAAGGCAATTTGGAATTAATCGAAACACTAATTGCCGAGGATCTGGATGTGTCTGAACTTGTTTCTTTAATTAGCGAAATTAAAAAGTCAACGCAAAAGATTAATAAGCTTTCTGATTTAGCTATTCACGGAGGTCAAAATCTTAAAGCAGAAAAAAATGAAAACATTTTAACTTTTATAAAAGAGTATCTGGCAACTGGGCTTACTATAAAAGGAATAAAAAGTTTAATTGTTGCTCCAGAATCTAAATATTTTTGTTTTTTTGATTCCGCATCAGTAGGATTAATTATTGATAATATTTTCAGCAATTCTTTAAAAGCCCAATCTGATCAAATATCAATCAAATTTACCAACACTAAAGATAATGTGTTGATTGGTTTCTATGATAATGGAATCGGCTTAAACGACGGGATATCACCTGAAACTATGTTTGAATATGGAGCTACAACCACAAACACATCAGTTGCTCGTGGGTTTGGCATAGGACTCTGTCATATAAAACAGTTAACCTGTGATATGGGAGGAGATGTTTTTTATGACGAAACATATCATGATGGGTTTGGGTTAATTGTGAGGTTAAAGAAATGACAAATGAATTTAAAATATTGTGGTTTGAAGACGAAACAACTTGGTACACTATGCAGTCAAAAAAGGTTGCAAACCATCTAAAAAATACATATAATTTAAAAACTACACCAAGGCGAGAAACTGGTTCAAATTTTGATCCTAATATATTAAAAACAGAAAATACATACGATTTAATTTTAATGGATTACAAATTGGCTGCAGGAAATACCGGTGAGAAAATAATTGAACTTATTAGAAACAATTCAATCCTTACAGATGTTTTGCTTTATTCTTCACAGTATCAGGATATGGTAGACGCTCTTGTAACACAAAGTCCATTAATAGATGGGGTGTATTTTGCAGATCGCAAAAACGCTTTGTTTGAAGATAAACTTTATGGCGTGATACATAAAATTGTTCGTCGTTCTGAAGATATCGTCAACTTGCGAGGATTTTTTCTTGACAATACCAGCGATTTTGAAGTCCGAATAAAAGAATTGCTTAAACTTGGGTGGGATAAATTGTCCGATCATCATAGTGAGTTAGAAGCGACAATGAATACGGTTCTGGATAATATTTTGGCTTTTGATGATAAAACAGTTAAAGAGATAAAAGAAAGTGATAGCATATATAACGCTGCCAACAATCACAAATATGCTCTTTCTATCCGCTCTCGATTAGAAATATTGAAAAAAGTAATTGATCTTCTTGTAGAAAAAGATAAAATTGACTTATCAGGTAAGTATGCAGATATTAAAGAGTTTGATAAAAAATATAACAATGATATTTCTGTTTATAGAAATGCAATGGGGCATAAAAAATACAGTGACACTTCACTTGAAATTAAAGGGAGAATTGTTCAAATAGATGAAGATTTCCATCGAAAGTTGAGAGACAATATTAATCGATATGATGATTTTATTTGTTACTTGGAAGACTGCATATCATCTATTTAATCCTATTACCTGATATTTTAATTATAGTTTTATTCCTCTTTTCCGCCATTCTCTTAAACTCCCATGCACCGCCGAAGTTGCGGGTGACATAGGTTACGACGATGTCGGATTTGGTAAGCATCCATTTATTGCGGTAGTTGATGGCGAAGCGGCGAGGAACGGTTTCTATTCCTTCTGGGAGAATTGTATGCTCGTCGGGAGTATCATTCTTGCTGGGCATATAGGCAAGGACAACATAATATTTTATTGGATAAATCTTTGACAAATCCTCAAGCTGACGGCGGACCATGGCATCGAAATTGCCGTGGTTGCCGACGTAAAACACAGTTGCATTTTTATTTTCAATAAGGTCTATCAGAGTCAGTCGCAAGGCTGACTCTATTTCTTTTGGGGTATCTCTGTGACCGAAAAAGGTTACGGTTTGTTCTTTCATAATATCACCCTAATAAAAAATGCCCGACGGACTTTAATGTTCGTCGGGCTATCTTAATGACCTCGCTATCTGCAGCATCTCCACTTAAGGAGCATCCGAGCGGGGCGTTAATACAAACGCGCAGCCCATATAAACATATTGTATGTGTATAGCGGTCATCTAAGATTTATGTAATCTGTTTTTGCTAATACTAAACAAAGTAGAGGTACAAGTTGATTATATCTAATTTAAATAGATATGTCAATGCACATTGATAAATAGATTAGATATTTATGCGGTGGGTGTTTAGTATAATTATATGAAAAGGTGGGTGAGTTCCATGGAGAAAGAACAATTCAGCAAAAGATTGGTTGAATTAAGAATGAATAAAGGTGTATCAGCCCGTGATATGAGCTTATCAATCGGACAGAGTGCAGGCTACATTAACAACATCGAAAACGGTGTGAACTTTCCGTCAATGACCGTATTCTTTTATATTTGCGAGTATCTCGGTGTAACTCCGATGGAATTCTTTGACACCGAAACAAACAACCCGACAAAAGCAAAAGAGTTGCTTGAAGCAACCAAGAACTTGAGCAACGAGCAGTTGGAACACCTGCTTGCGATAGCAAAGGGATTAAAATAGTATAAGCATTAAGAGCAGACCAATGGTCTGCTCTTGTTATTTGTCCATATGTATGCTATACTGAATTTACAGGCTATGCCTGAATATATTTTTTGGAGAATGCTGTTTGAAAATGAACAACACTTTGGAGATAGTAATGTAAACCGTGAGGTTTGCAAATACTTCTCCGCAAGCCTCCGGTGATTGAAAGTCAACAATTTTTGGAGGTTTAACAATGAAAAATGACTGCATCATTCGTTTGGAAAGAACAGAAGAACACCGTGAAACCGAAACTCTCGTCAGAGAAGCGTTCTGGAACGTTTACCGTCCCGGTTGTCTTGAACATTACGTGCTCAATCAGCTGAGGAACGACGAAGCATTTGTGCCTGAACTCAATTTCGTTATGGAGAAAGACGGAAAGATAATAGGTCAGAATATGTTTATGAGGGCGGTTATCAAAGCCGATGACGGCTCAGATTTGCCCATTATGACTATGGGACCGATTTGCATTACTCCCGAACTACAGAGTAAAGGTTACGGCAAAATTCTGCTTGACTATTCTTTGGAAAAGGCGGCAGAGCTTGGTTGCGGAGCACTTTGCTTTGAGGGAAATATCAATTTCTACGGTAAAAGCGGATTCACATATGCGAGCGAATTCGGTATCCGTTACCACGGTTTGCCCGAAGGTGCGGACGCATCGTTCTTTCTGTGCAAGGAGCTGAAAAAAGGTTATCTTGACGGCATCAGCGGTGAATATACTCCGCCGAAAGGATATTTTGTTGATGAGGCTCAAGCCGAAGAATTCGACAAACAATTCCCGCCGAAAGAAAAGCTGAAACTCCCCACACAACTGTTTTAA
>CALGRR010000014.1 GCA_937880805.1 uncultured Clostridia bacterium | reverse complement strand
CTGAATCGAATTCAAGGAACAAGTCTACATTGCCTATGTATCTTGTTGACTTGATGTAATGTAAAATCTTAAGTGTGTCGCCTGCGTTTACATAATAGTCTGTGTAAACCTCATCGCCGTTTACATCATACTCCATTACGTCGATACCGTAATAAATGAAATCGCCGTACTCTGCCTTAAGTTCGGCGTAAGACTTTACTGCCGATTCGGCAGTTGCTGCTGCTGCCTTGGGTGCAAAGAGGTCGCCGGCTACGGCAACTGTGCCGAGAAGCATTGTGAAGCACAGAACCAAGCTTATGACCTTTTTGAATGTGGACATAATATTTCCTCCTTTATTTTTTGATATTCCTTTTTAGGAATATCGGTTTAAGAGTGATTGGAACGATTCCAATCCATTATACTCAGTCATTATGACACATTATTTTATATAAAGCAATACTTTATTTAAAAATAATATATAGACAAATTACAAGTTTGTAAGGTTTCAACAATATCGCTGCATCAGATTCGTGCAATTCCACAACGGCGTGCCGCATCCGCAACAGCCTTGGCAACAGCGGGACCTACTCTCTCGTCAAACGCCTCGGGAATTATGTATTCGGGGCAAAGCTGTTCTTCAGAAATAAGCCCTGCGATGGCATATGCAGCGGCAAGCTTCATTTCCTCGTTTATATCGGATGCCCTTACATCAAGTGCACCTCTGAAAATACCCGGAAATGCAAGAACATTGTTTATCTGATTCGGAAAATCGCTTCTTCCCGTGCCGACTACCGCTGCACCGGCTTTGAGTGCCGAATCGGGCATAATCTCGGGATTGGGGTTTGCCATTGCCATAACAACCGCACCAGGTGCCATTGATGCCACCATTTCTTCGCTGACGATTCCTGCGGCAGAAACTCCCACAAACACATCGGCACCCTTCATTGCATCCGCAAGAGTTCCGGTTATGCGGTTTTTATTTGTAAACTCGGCAAGCTCTGCAAAAGCAGGGGAAAGCTCCTGACCTTTACAGATAATTCCCTGTTTGTCGCTCATTATTATGTTGCCTGCACCGCTTGCATTGAGCAGCCTTGCAATGGCAGAGCCAGCAGAGCCAGCACCGCTCATCGCGATTGTGCAGTCCTCTATTTTTTTACCTACGCATCTGAGTGCATTGAGCACCGCCGCAAGCACAACAACCGCCGTTCCGTGCTGGTCATCGTGAAAAACGGGAATATCGCATTTTTCCTTGAGTCTTCTCTCAATCTCAAAGCATCTCGGTGCCGCAATATCCTCAAGATTTATACCTCCGAATGAGCCTGCAATAAGCGAAACCGTGTTTACGATTTCATCGGTATCCTTTGAACGGATACAAAGCGGAATTGCATCTATATCGGCAAACTCTTTGAAAAGCAGACACTTGCCCTCCATAACGGGCATACCCGCTTCGGGACCGATGTCGCCAAGACCGAGAACTGCCGTGCCGTCGGTTATAACAGCAACGGTATTCCAGCGTCTTGTGAGCTCAAAGCTCTTATTAATATCTTTCTGAATTTCAAGGCAGGGTGCGGCAACACCAGGAGTATAGGCAAGAGAAAGCTCCTGCTTGTTTGATGCCTTTGTTCTTGATTTTGTTTCAAGCTTACCTTTCCATTCATAATGAAGTCTTAACGACTCCTTCAAATAATCCATTTTAACATCTCCGTAAGTAACATAAACGGTCATAGGCGGAGCCTATCCGAAATTCATCATTCATCATTTTTCATTATTCATTGAAACGAAGTTTCACTTCGCCCAGCCTTTTGAGCATTCAACGGCTCTCTTCCAGCCGCCGTAAAGCTCATTTCTTCGGCTTTCATCCATAACGGGATTAAATGTTTTTTCAACCTTGCGGTTTTTCTGGATTTCTTCCTTGCTTTCCCACATACCAACGGCAAGACCTGCAAGATATGCGGCACCGAGGGCAGTTGTTTCAACATTTGCGGGACGGTTTACTTCACAGCGTATCATATCCGCCTGAATCTGAAGCATAATATCGCTGACACTTGCTCCGCCGTCAACACGAAGCTCGGTGAATTCAATTCCCGAATCCGATTTCATGGCTTCGAGAAGATCTGTCATCTGATATGTTATTGCTTCAAGAACGCTTCTTGCAATATGTGCTCTGTTAACTCCTCTTGTAAGACCGACAATGCAGCCTCTTGCATACATATCCCAATAGGGTGCACCGAGACCCGTGAATGCGGGAACAAAATAAATTCCGTTTGCATCGGGAACGCTTTCGGCAAGCTCATCGCAGCGTTTTGCTGTATCAATCATATGAAGCTCATCACGGAGCCACTTTATAACGGAACCTGCATTGAAAGCCGAGCCCTCAATGGCATACTCAACCTTATCACCTATGCCCCAGGCAACGCCCGTGAGCAGATTATTCTCTGATTTAACACGCTTTTCACCCGTGTTCATAAGAAGAAAGCAGCCCGTTCCGTATGTATTTTTTGCCTGACCCGGTTCAAAGCAAGCCTGACCGAAAAGAGCAGCGGGCTGATCGCCGATTGCTCCGCAGATGGGCACACCTTCAAGGGCTTCAAGACCTAAGATTCCCTTTGCCACTCTGCCGTAAACCTTGCTTGAGGGTACGGGCTCGGGAAGAATTGACATGGGAATATCAAGCTTTTCGCACAGATACTTATCCCAGCAAAGCTTATCAACATCAAAAAGCATTGTTCTTGATGCATTTGAATAATCGGTAACGTGAACGCTGCCGCCGGTAAGATTCCAGATAAGCCAGGTTTCAACCGTGCCGAAAAGAAGCCTGCCTTCGTTTGCAAGCTCTCTTGCCTCGGGAACATTATCGAGAATCCATTTTATTTTCGTTGCCGAAAAATAAGCATCAATCAAAAGACCCGTTTTGTCTTTTATGTAACCCTCAAGACCCATTGCCTTAATTTCTTCGCAAAGCTCCGCCGTTCTGCGGCACTGCCAGACGATTGCATTATAAACAGGCTTTCCCGTTTGTCTGTCCCAGAGAATTGTTGTTTCTCTCTGGTTTGTGATGCCGATACCAGCAATATCGGCGGCTTTTATTCCGCCCGTGATAAGGCAGGATGAAACCGCCTGAAACTGGCTGTAAAGAATTGCAAGAGGGTCGTGCTCAACCCAGCCTGCACGGGGATAAATCTGTTCAAACTCGTTCTGTGCCTTGCTTATGATATTGCCTTTTTTATCGAATACTATTGCACGGGAGCTGGTTGTGCCCTGGTCAAGGGCGAGAACATATTTTGACATATTAACCCTCCGATCATTTTACTCCGAAATATTTATATGCATTGTTATATGAAACATCCTCTGCAATTTTGCAGATTGCCTTTTCATCATAGGGATAAAGACCCTTTTCAACCATATCACCGATAAGTCCGCAAAGAATTCTGCGGAAATACTCGTGTCTGGGATATGAAAGGAAGGAACGGGAATCCGTTACCATACCCACGAATTTGCCGAGTGCACCGAGGTTGCCGAGTGCCTTCATCTGCTCTCTCATTCCGTCAATATTATCATTGAACCACCAGGCAGAGCCGAACTGCACCTTGCTTTCTGCCTCGGAGGTCTGGAAGTTGCCTATCATTGAGCCGAGAACATAGTTATCCTTGGGATTAAGCGTGAAAAGAATTGTTCTGGGAAGGCTTTCTTCAACAGCAAGAGAATCGAGGAATCTCGAAAGATTGCGTGCAATTTCCTGGTCATCTATTGAGTCAAAGCCTGCATCGGGGCCGATTTTATTGAACATAAGAGTGTTGTTGTTTCTGATAGGTCCGATATGAAGTTCCATTGCCCAGCCAAGCTTTGCATATTCCGCTGCAAGGAAACGCAGAAGTGCTGTTTTGAATTTATCCGACTGCTCAACCGTTGGCTCTGCACCGTTTCTTACGGATGCAAAGATCTCTTCAAGCTCCTCCGCTGTTGCGGGAGCATAGGGAACATAAGCAAAAGCGTGGTCGCTTGCACGGCAGCCGAGCGAAGCAAAAAATGCGATTCTCTCTTTGAGAATTTCGCAAAGGCTTGCAAAACCCGTTATTGCCTTGCCTGCTCTTTTTTCCATATCCGAAAGCCAGGGCTTCCACGAGGGAAGGTCAATTCCGAGAGCCTTATCGGGTCTGAAAGCGGGAAGCACCTTGCACTTGAAGCTCTTATCCTCTGCAAGAAGAATGTGATATTCAAGGCTGTCTGCGGGGTCATCGGTTGTGCAAAGATGCGATACATTTGACTTTTCAATAAGCTCTCTGGGCGTGAAACCGCCTTCCTTTATTGCAGCATTTGCTCTTTCCCATATATCGTCTGCGGTTTCGGCATTAAGAATATCGTTGATGCCGAAGTATCTGCGGAGCTCGAGATGCGACCAATGATACATCGGGTTGCCGATAAGAGAAGGCATAATTGAAGCAAAAGCCTTGAATTTTTCATAGCCGCTTGCATCGCCGGTTATATATTTTTCATCAACACCGCACGAACGCATTGCACGCCATTTATAGTGGTCGCCCGAAAGCCAGAGCCACGCAATATCGGCAGGCTGTTCGTTTTCATAAATCTCTTTGGGTGAAAGATGGCAATGCCAATCAAAAACCGGCATTTTTTCTGCCGCTTCATAGCATTTGACTGCGGGCTCATTATCGAGCAAAAAATCTTTTCCCATAAATTCTTTTATCATTTCTATCAACCTCCGATTTACTCAATATGTGATTTAACCAACTGCTTATAGTGGTTGCCTTTATGCTCAAAATCCTTATAGACATTATAGCTGGATGCTGCGGGCGACATAAGGCAGCTCTTGCCTTTTTCGGTGAATCTGAATGCGGCATCAACCGCCTGCTCCATATCCTCTGCAACTATAATGTTTTTTGTGCAGCCTCTTTCAAGAAGGCTGTTGCAGAGTGCAGTGCCTGTATCGGGCAGACCGATAAGATTTCTCACGCTGCACTTTTCAAGAAATTTATCAAAGCCCGAATAATCAATGCCTCTGTCCAACCCGCCGAAAATAAGGGTATCAACATCGCCTATGGCTTCAACGGCACATTCAACCGCGTGAGGAATTGTTGCAATGGCATCGTTATAGAATTTAATTCCGCAGTATTCGCCTATGGGCTCCATTCGGTTTTCAATGCCCGCAAAGCTTTCAAGAGCTTTGATTATATCTGCATCACTCACTCCGAGGCATCTTGCAACGGTTGCCGCAACGCACACATTCTGTCTGTTGTGCACACCCTTAAGTCTTTCGTTCGCACTTGCAGCGGCAATTATTGCTTCATCGCCTCTGCCGCCGTTTTTGCTCACCTTGATAACAGAAGGAACAACCTTTGAAAAATCATAGTAATCATCAAAATTCTGCTCGGCATTGCAGATAAAATAATCGCAGCCCACCTGATGGCGGACTATATTCATTTTTGCACCCACATAACCCTCAAAGCCGTTATAATGGTCAAGATGCTCGGGATAAACATTTGTCATTACCGCTATATGAGGCGATGCGGTTGTGAATTCAAGCTGATGAGATGACATCTCGATAACGGCAATTTCGGGTGTTCCGTTTTCGAGGCTGTCAAGCACGGGAATTCCTATATTTCCAATAAGGCACGCTGTTTTGCCCGCCTGCTTCACCATCTGATAAATGAGCGTTGAGGTTGTTGTTTTGCCCTTTGTTCCCGTTACGCCGACACAGATGCATTTTGAAAAACGCAGAAACAAATCTGTCTGGCAGGTAACTTCAACCCCTTCGGGAACGGTTACATCTCTGAAAGACATTCCCGGAGTTTTAACGATAATATCATAATCCTTCATTGCATCGAGATAGCCGTTTCCGCAATGCAGGGTCACATTCGGGTCGGAAAGCTGAATATCACGCACATCCGCAATTCCGATATGCTTATCGGGCAGACTGCGTCTTATAAGCTCATAGGTTGAACGGCCCTCTCTGCCGAAGCCGAGAACCAGAACACGGGGCTCTCTGAAATATTCAATTAATTGCTGAAACACAGCTGTCATCCCCCTTGATAAATCAAAATATTTACAGACATAGTAATTATAACAAATATCCTTTATATATTCAAGAAAAAATAAGCACTTTTTATCAACAAAAAACAGACCCGAGAAAAAATCTCGGGTCTGTTCCGTTTTTGGATTAAAGTCCGAATGAACCTTCGAGCCAAGCTGTTACAGCGGCCCAGATGGGATTCCAGATGTCAGCAAACATTGTGAGAATTTTTGCCATACCTGCTTCAAGCTCAATAGCCTTAAGGTCTGTGTTTGCGATAGCCTTAACGATTGCAATAATGAGCTCCTGGATTCCTGTTGTATCAATGCCCATTGGAAAATCCCCCTTTTCAATTTATTTCCGTTATGTACGATTTTACTTATCCGGATACACAAGCATTATACAGTAAAGTAATTAACTTGTCAACCTTCATAATTTTAACAATCTGTTAAAACGGGTTGATTAATCTTTCAAGAGGATTATATCCGAGAGCAAAATATTTGAAAATCCAGATAACGGGATTGAGTCTGAAGAATAAAAGGTCAACTACGGTTACAAGCTTTCTGAGGAACCAGGGAAGGTCATAAACCGTTTTGGGAACATCAACGGGAGCAAATTCCTCGCCCTCAACATTGAGAACGAAGGGCTGAGCGTAGCAGATGCCGTTTTCGCCCGTGATATAAAATCTTACATAAAGATAGGGCTCGTCAAGCAAATCCGAAGCGTGAAGGTCAAGAGTTGCCGTTCCGCTTGTTATGTTGCTTTCTCTCTTAATAACGTTACCGTTTGAAACCCAGGTTATCTCGTTGAAGTTTGTGCCCTCGATTGTTATTGTGTCCTTCTCCTGATCAACCGTAACTCTTGTTACCATAGGAGTATTGTCAAGAAGATAGCTCTTGCTGTCTTCAACTTCTTTTTCAACAAAATTCGGCATTTCTTTCATACCGTTAAGTTCAACACCGTTTGAATAATGAGAAACCGAGAAAAACTCGCCGTTTTCCATACTGCTTCTGAATGCATCAAGGGTAAGCTCGGGCATCATCATCATTGTGTATGCATAGTTTACCGATGATTCGGTATGTGAATCCGAGAAGGTGAACGACCAGGGAAGAACGCCGTTGGGAATTGTTTTCTGAAGCACCTGGTCATAGAGAATTCTGTCGCATCTTGTGTGGGCATCGGTTGCACTGTTGATACCCATACCAACGCTTGAACCTTCATAGTCCATAAAGAGGCGTGCAAACTTTGTGGGATAATAATCATCAATGGGCTGACCTACATGAAGCTCGCTGTCTTTATCAATATAGACATATTCGCCAACGTGTGAAAGCATCGAGATACCGCCGTTTTCCATAACGCCCTTTGTGGGGGTTTCATAATCGCCGAAAACGCCTGCAAGGCCCTGACCGTATTCGGCAAAATAACCCGTAAGATGGCAGTCTGCAAAAGGTGTTGCCATATTAAGCTCGTTGCCAAGAGGCACATCAAGCATTCCGTTTTCGTGGGTTCTTGTTTCCGATTCGGCTGTGCCGGTGGTGTATGCCTTATATTCCTCGTCTGTCAGAGGAATAATATCAGCCATTTTTGTTCTTTCTTTTTTAATCAATCTCATAAGAGGCACGGTGTCGGGAACAACATTCCAGCCCCAGTTAAGGGTTCCGTGGTCTGTGAGAGCAACTATATCATAGTTAAGGTCATAGTGAGCCTTAACAAACTCCTGAATTGTTAAAAAGCCGTCGCTTGCGGTTGTGTGAGCATGAAGCTGTGTTTTATAGGCATTCCAGAAATCCCAGTCAACATTTTCATACGGGTCTTCGATTATGTAATTTTTTGCCGCTGTTTCTTCAGCAGAAGCCGAAACCCCTGCAAGTGGAAGAATCATAAGCACCGAAAGAATAATTGCCGTTATTTTTTTGAACATTTAACAAAACTCCCTTCACGGTTTATGCATATATACTAACAAATCTAAACAAATTTGTCAATTATTATATATAATGAATAATGAATAATTTCGGATAGGCTCCGCCTATGACCGCCACTACTCTATGCAGTATTTCTGATATTTATCTATCATTGCAACATCGGCAACAAGGTCAAAATAAAGGCCGTCTGCTCTGTATTCCTCTTCGTTTATAATGCTGTCCTTGCGGAGCACGGCTGCCGCCGAGCCGTCGGAATAAGGAATAAGCATTTTCACCCTTGCTCTTGTGGGCGGAAGTGCCTTTGAAATCTTTTCGAGCAAATCGTCAAGTCCCTTTTCTTCAAGAGCAGAAATGCAGACGCTGCCCGGCTCAATGAGCACATTCTGTGCCTGCGGCAAATCGCATTTGTTGAAAACGGGAATAATCGGCTTGCCCTTGCAGCCAAGCTCATCAAGCAGCTCATTTGTTACACGCAGATGCTCACCGCATTCCTCATCGGATGCATCGCACACATTAAGAATAACCTTTGCACAAACCGCCTCTTCAAGCGTTGATTTGAAGGCTTCAACAAGGTGGTGGGGCAGTCTGCGGATAAAGCCTACGGTATCAATCAGCATAACCTTTCTGCCATCGGGCAGGGTGAGTGCTCTTGAAGTGGGGTCAAGGGTTGCGAAAAGCTTATCCTGAGCAAGCACGCCAGCCTCGGTAAGTGCATTCATAAGAGTTGACTTGCCCGCATTGGTATAGCCAACAATAACAACGGTTTCAACGCCGTCTTTTTCTCTTCTTGCCCTTGCAAGCCCTCTTCTTTTTTCAAGAGCATCAAATTCTTCTTCAAGAGATTTTATTCTTCTTCTGATGTGACGCTTATCCGATTCAAGCTTTGTTTCACCGGGACCTCTTGTGCCGATACCGCCGCCGAGCCTTGAAAGCTTGGTGCCCTGACCCGTGAGCCTCGGAAGAGAATAGCGAAGCTGGGCAAGCTCAACCTGCAGCTTACCCTCGTTGCTCCTTGCTCTTTCCGCAAAAATATCCAGAATAAGAGTTGTTCTGTCTATAACTCTTGTTTTTGTTGCTTTTTCAATGTTGCGAAGCTGTGCGGGAGAAAGCTCGCTGTCTGCGATAACAAGGTCAATTTCATTGTTTTCGCAGAATTCACCCAGCTCTTCAAGCCTTCCGCTTCCGAGATACAGAGCCGAATCGGGCTTATCCCTTTTCTGCCACACTCTGCCAACAACCTCTGCACCCGCGGTTTTCGCAAGCTCTTCAAGCTCATCAAGCGATAATTCGCAATCGTATTCGCCCGTGTCAACCGCAATAAGCACCGCTTTTTCGGGTTCCTGTTTATTTTCGTAAAATTCCATATTAATCCTTTCAATAGAGTGATGGAAGTAATCCGAACTGTGTTTTTTATCGGATGATTTCCGTCTTCCCTTCGTTAAAATACTCGCAAATCCACAAAGGATTTGCTCCGTTTTGTGCCTTGGTAAGCCAAAAATCCTCACGATAAAAAATCTTCGACCTGAAAGCGAAGAATTTTAAAATGATTTTTGGCTGTTGAGTGAGCAGGAAGGCTGACGCCTTTCAATC
>CALGRR010000013.1 GCA_937880805.1 uncultured Clostridia bacterium | reverse complement strand
CCGAATGTGCGTGAGATATTGTATTTCAGACATATGAGATTACTGTTTCAAAAAGCATTTTGAAAGTAAAACTGCCTACTAATTTAGGCAAAAAATCGGCTGAGTTGTAACTTTTTCCGAAATTAAAAAAATGAGAGAAAAAAGCTTGTAATAAGGCTGAAAAGGCGTATAATTAACATTCGGAAAAATAAAAAACGGAGTTGTTGAGAATGAATATATTTCAGCCGAAGCTGTTTTCTTCGCTTAAAGGCTACAGCAAAAAGCAGCTTGTTAATGATTTGATAGCGGGCGTTATAGTTGCGATTATTGCTCTTCCGCTTTCAATCGCTCTTGCCATTGCATCGGGAGTTTCTCCCGAAAAAGGTCTTTACACCGCAATAATCGCGGGCTTTGTTATCGCTTTTATGGGGGGCAGCAATGTTAATATTTCGGGCCCCACCGCAGCGTTTGCAACCATAGTTGCGGGCATAGTTGCTCAATTCGGAACAAGCGGACTTGTGCTGGCAACAATAATGGCGGGCATTATCCTTATAGTTATGGGTATCTGCCGCTTCGGTTCACTTATAAAATACATACCTTACACAATAACAACGGGTTTTACTTCGGGTATCGCACTGACTATTGTTATCGGACAGATAAAGGATTTTCTCGGTCTTACCTTCCCCGAGGGAATGCCCACCGTTGAAACTGCGGAAAAGGTTGAGGCTATAGCAAAATCAATAACAACCTTTAATCCGTGGGCATTGCTTGTGGGTGCAATCGGAATGGCAATCCTTATTGTCTGGCCCAGAATCAGCAAGAAAATTCCCGGCTCACTCATTGCGGTTGTGGTTGGCGTTGTTATTGTGAAAGCCTTCAATCTTGAGGTTAACACGGTTGGTGACCTTTATTCCATTTCAAGGGATTTGCCCTCATTCTCATTACCCGAATTCAGCTTTGCAACCGTTAAACAGCTTATTCCGAGTGCGTTCACAATAGCAATTCTTGCGGGCATTGAGTCACTTCTTTCGTGTGTTGTTTCAGACGGAATGATTAACGATAAGCATAATTCAAACACAGAGCTTATTGCTCAGGGTCTTGGCAACATCTGCTCGGGTCTTTTCGGCGGAATCCCTGCCACTGGTGCTATAGCAAGAACCGCGGCTAATGTTAAAAACGGCGGCAGAACTCCCGTTGCGGGCATTGTTCACGCAGCGGTGCTGCTCCTTATTCTTGTTGTGCTTATGCCTTATGCAGCGTGGATTCCTATGCCCATAATCGCAGCCATACTCTTTATGGTTGCCTATAATATGTGCGAGTGGCGTCAGTTTGTTAAGATTTGCAAAACAGCACCAAAGAGCGATATTCTTGTTCTGGTAACAACCTTTGTCCTTACAGTTGTTTTTGACCTTGTTGTGGCGATTGAGGTTGGTATGCTTATTGCTGTTGTTCTCTTTATGAAGAGAATGGCGGATGTTGCACGCATAAGAACCTGGAAGGATAATACCGAAGACAGCGAGCGTCTTAAAAATATTCCCGAAAACACCGAGGTTGTTGAATTTGAAGGCCCTATGTTCTTTGCTTCTTCCGAAACCTTCAGCACAATAGCAATCAAAGAAAACACAAAAACGGTTATAATACGAATGAGAAATGTGCCTGCACTTGATGCAACGGCAATGCGTTCGCTTTTTGATATTCTTGAAACCTGCAAAAAGTCGGGCATAACTCTGATACTTTCTCACGCAAACGAACAGCCTCTTTCCGTTATGAAAAAATCGGGCTTCTGTGATGAGGTGGGAGAAGAGAACTTCCTGCCCAATATTGATGAGGCACTTGAATATGCAGAAAAACTTAACAAGTAAAACAATGAAAAAGCATCGGCAGAAATTCTGCCGATGCTTTATTTTTTATGTGAACAGATTTCTCAAAAAGTAAAGAAATGTTCCTTCCGTATACAGCTTGTGAATTTTGCCGTTAACCTTTGAAGTGTTAACAAGCAAGTGCTCAAAAACGCCGTCGCCGCCCGACTTGCCAACCTCCAGAACGGAATTTTTGGTATCATCTCTGAAGCCTGTACGCAGACAGCTTACAACCGAATTGAATCTGCCGTCGGCCTTGAATGCAACCTCTTTGCCTCCTGCACCTGAATACCAGTAGCAGAAGCAGTTATCAAAAATGCTTGAAACATTGCCCATTGTTCTGAATCCGATACAGAATTGGTCGCTGTAGCAAAAATCATAAATATTGTTACCGCCTTCATCAAGGAAACCGCAGTTGTTTTCATAATCGGTGTAATCCGAATAATAAAGAGGATGAATGTTTCTCATTGAATTTGCAGAGGACTTAAGGTGAACTCCCGTGAAAACATTGCCTATTCTCATATTGGTGAAGGTGTTGTCGTAGCCTTCAACAAGCAGACCCACGGAATCGGTTTTGCCCGTTCCGATAATGTTAACATCGCTTATATCCGCATCGGAAGAGCCGCTGTTTGCACCGTATTTGATGTGAATGCCGATAACGGAATTTTTGATTGAAACGTTTCTTATTGCGGTTTCTCTGCCGCTGTCGATTGTTACGCCGTTTGTTTTTCCGCGAGCATCAAGTACACCGCCTGTGAGCGAATAATTGCTGCCGGGTGTGTGGGTATCGTTGAAGGCATCCTTGCCGCCAAGGCGGATTAATGCTTCACCGCTGAAATTATCGGCAGCCTGAATAACGGCAAAGTTTGAAAGCTGCAAATCAACGCTTTTTCTCGGGTCTGCAGGAGTGCACAAAGGCTTGCTGATTTTATAAATACCGTCGGGGAAATAAATTGTGCGGTTTGGGCTGCTGTCAATAATGCTTTGCAGAGCATCCGAAACATCGGCGTTGCCGTTATTCGCAATAAAGTCCGTAACAACAACATAGCCGAGTGCCGATGCCGCAGAGGTGTCGGCATTTGAAGAATAAGCAACAGTAATTGCTTGGTTCATTGAGCTTTCAATCGCTTTTATTTCTTCAAGGCTGTTTTCTTCGCCGTAAACGGGAATATATGTTTCTTCGCTGCCGCCGTTAAAAACAGCAAAAGTCAGAACGGCTGCGATAACGCAGATAAGTGCAACAAGCTTTTTCATAATCATCAATCCTCAAGTATTGCTCTTTTATATTTTTCAAGCAGTCTGCGGGCGATTTCAACGGTATTGCCGTCGGTGGGGGGCTCGGGATCGGTTGTTGAAAGCCATTTCTTTTCAAAATCCGCATAGCCCTTATAGAACTGACTGCCGTTATAAATGTTTCTTTCGCAATGCTGTTTTTTAGTTGTTGTTGAGAATTTGCGGCGTTTCGGGAATTCATAGGCAAGTTTTTCAAAGAAGCTCTGCCAACGCTTTGAATAATAGGTTTTGATAAGTCCGCCCCATTCTTTCCAGGCGTAATCATAGTTTACCGTGTTGCTTATGGGACCCCATAAGGTAATCTGTGTGAGCAGATTAAGCTCAAAATTCTGTTTATCCTTATCGTTTAACGCAAGGTCGCCTGCTTCTTTGAGATGCTGCCAGAGAGTGAGCTCGGGGCGTGTCTGAAGAAGCTCATCAAGCTCATCGCATATTCTGAGGAAGGCGTTTGACGAACGCTCAAATATGCTTACATCCTTGTTGTTATAGCCGTACATAACCTTATCATAAAGATTTGATGCATAGTTGCTTAACACCTGACGCACAAGGTCGCAGGCATCATATGCAAAACCGTCTTTATTTGCTTCTGCAGAGCTGAGCAGAAGCTGTGCCGCTTTGTAAAGCACCTTGTTATCGTAGCGAAGCTCGCGGTGGTCATTGGGTGCTGTGTGGCGAAGCTCGGTTGCGGGTCTTGCACAGATTACCGAGCCCGTTTCTCTGCCCGTGCAGTTCTCGCTGTAGCAGCTTTCGCTAAGAGCAAGCATAGCATCAACAAGGCATTTTTCCTTGCTGCCGTAGCGGCGGTAAGCATAGTTGCGAAGCCAGCTTTCAAGCTCAACGGGCTTATCCTCGGTCAGCATCTGGAATGCAAGGTCATAATAGAGGGGATTCTGGAAAATACCTTCCATAAAAAGACCCGTGCCGCAGCAGTTTTCTGCTTCGCAATTATAATATGCATTATCTGCAAGAGCCTTGATGCTGCCGTGAAGAGTGTTTCTGTCACCAAAGTTATGAAGATTTCCGAGCACAAAATCATATCCCCAGAATTCTTCTGTTTTTCCGTGTTTGCTGCCGTCTATATCAAGAATAAGAAGTCTTTCCTTCGGAACGGATTTAACAATCTGCTCACGGAGTGACCAGCTCTGCATAACCCACACGGAGTCGGGGTCGAAATCTTTATACATACTGTCAATAGCTCTGCCGACTTTCCACAGATAGCCCGAGGTTTTTATTGAGGGCTCGTTCTCGTGAAACGGGTCGCAGGCATAATAATGATATGCACCGAAAAGCTGACGCTGCTTTTCAAGAAGTGCCATACCGAATTTTCTGAAAACGGGGTCGGTGGGGTCAAGCTGGAATGTGATGGGGAAATTGCACCACGAGGGAATCATACGCAGCTTAACCTTTTTGAAAAGCTTTGTTATTGTTTTGGGAACGCTGCCTGCAAAGCCCTGCTGAATGGGTGTCATACCCAGCTCAACCTCACGGTCAATAATCTTTTTGCCGAGTTCAAGGCGGCTTTCAATATATTTAACATCTGAAAGGCTGAAGTAACCCGAGATGTTTGTCATAAGCTGCCACGGCCAGAAGGCGGGACCCGAAATATAAGAGAGGGCACCCGTTTCACTGTAGGTAAAATCACGCATTGTGTAATACCAAACAGCTTCGCTGCCAACAACGCTCAGAGGCATATTGATGCCGTTCATCGCCATAAAATCTATCTCTTTTTCCCAATCCTCCCATTTCCAGAAAGCAAAGGAGTAGCCGAGTGTGCAGTAATTCATATATGCACGGTGCTTCTGCGGAACAATTTTTTCGAGCTTTCCTTCAAAAAGGGGGGCGGAAGAAACCGAAATGTCACGGTTACCGCAATGTGAGATGTTAACTCCGCAATATGTTTTGAGATAGGCGTAATAACCCATTGCCTGGCTTATTTTACAATCTCCGCAGATAATAATTTTTCCGTCCTCGCAGAACACCTCATATGTGTTTTTGCCGTCGGCACTCGGAATATCGCGAAGCTCAAACATTTCTGCAATTTCGGGGGTGTTTCTTAAAATAAGATTTTTCATTAAACAAACCTCTTTTTCAGTCTATACAAAATTTATTATACAGTAAAAGAACGCAACAAGCAAGTAATTTTGACAAAATAGCAATTCTGGGTGAAAAAATATTTAATTTATAAAAATAACGCTTTACAGTTTGCGAAAAATAAAGTAAAATATATGATAGCGTAATTTGAGTTAGTGCAGGCTTTTGCCGAAAACTTGAATTTTTCGTAACATAATTTATTTGAGGCGGTGTTTATTATGCAACCGGTTTATAAACGAATTCTTCTCAAGCTCAGCGGCGAGGTGTTGGCAGGAGAAAAGGGCCACGGCTTTGATTTTGACACAATCAATTCAGTTTGCTCCGCAGTCAGCGAAATAACAAAGCTCGGCGTTGAGGTTGGTCTTGTTGTTGGCGGCGGAAACTTCTGGAGAGGCCGTTCGGGCGGAAGTATGGACAGAACAAGAGCAGACCATATCGGTATGCTTGCAACGGTTATGAATTCGCTCGCTCTTGCAGATTCTCTTGAGCAGTGCGGAGTTACGGTAAGAGTTCAGAGTGCCATCGAGATGCATCAGATTGCCGAAACATACATCAGAAACAAGGCGGTACGTCATCTTGAAAAGGGCAGGGTTGTTATTTTTGCAAGCGGCACGGGTAACCCCTTCTTCTCAACCGATACCTGTGCGGCGTTAAGAGCTGCGGAAATCAAGGCAGACGTTATTCTTAAGGCAACAAATGTTGACGGCGTTTTTGATAAGGACCCCAATAAATTTGCAGATGCCGTCAAATATGATGTTGTTACCCACAGCGAGGTGCTTGAAAAGAACCTCAAGGTTATGGATTCAACGGCAGCTTCACTTTGCCGTGACAATAATATTCCCATTCTTGTTTTCAATCTTGAAGACCCGCAGAATATTGTCAGAGCGGTTCTCGGCGAAAACATCGGCACAATAGTTAAGGAGGGTTAAACCTATGCAAACATTATTAAAAACACTTGAAGAAAAAATGAGCAAAACCGTAAGCGTTCTCAACAACGAATATTCATCACTCAGAGCAGGCAGAGCAAATGCTGCCGTTCTTGATAAGGTTAAGGTTGATTATTACGGCACCCCCACACCCGTTAACCAGATGGCTGCAATCTCTGTTGCAGAGGCAAGAATTCTCACAATTCAGCCCTGGGATACATCAACACTTCACGCAATCGAGAAGGCTATAATGGCATCCGAAATCGGCATCAATCCCCAGAATGACGGCAGAATTATCCGCCTTGTTTTCCCTCAGCTTACAGAGGAACGCCGCAGAGAGCTCGGCAAGGATGTTAAGAAGATGGCAGAGGATTCAAAGGTTGCAATCCGTTCAATCAGAAGAGACGGAATTGATAAGGCAAAGAAGATGCAGAAGGAATCCGAAATAACAGAGGACGACCTTAAAATTGCAGAAAAGAAAATCCAGGATATTACCGATAAGTTTACCAAGGAAATTGATAAGCTTGCAGAAGCAAAAGAAAAGGATATAATGGAAATCTAAATATATACTTTTTGAAACAGTAATTAATATGGTTTTGAAAGGTATATTTCCGCCACAGC
>CALGRR010000012.1 GCA_937880805.1 uncultured Clostridia bacterium | reverse complement strand
CGGAAGATTTGCTCAAATTTTCAAAGCTTCGGCTTGAGAACTATAAAAAAGAAAACGGCGACAATGCCGAAGAACCCGAGAAAACATTAATATAAAACATATTATATTTAGGCTCGACAGAAAGGATTGTGAAAAATGTTTGTAAAGGACAGAACCTTCAGCGGTGTTGTGTGTGAACAGAGGGTTTATTTTGTATCCAATAAAATACTCAACATCAAAACTGCCGAGCCTTCAAGACCTCGATTCAAAACAGAGGAAGAGAGATTTAAACACCGTTGGAGAATGGCAAGAAGAAAGCACGCTCAATTATTCAATGAAAACTTTTCTCCGACCTCTTTGTATTCGACATTAACCTTTGATGATGAACACGAGGTTCACACACTCAAAGAAGCACGGAAGATAAGAGATAACTATTATAAAAGATTAAAATATTATTATCCCGATAGCGTTATTTTTTTGTATATGGGAAGGGGAAAGAGTACGGAACGAATTCACCTTCATATGGTAAGTGAGGGTATTCCGCAAGAAGTAATTGAGAATCAATGGTATTACGGAGATATAAAAAGAATCAATAATCTTCGCAGCAAGAATTATTATGAAGGTAAATATTACGGTCAGGATTATACAGGCCTTGCAAATTACTTATTTGACCATTGGACTGTAGAGCAGGGCGGTCATTATTACAAGAAAAGCAGAAACGCAAAGAAACCTGAAAGAGAAGCTCCGGTTGAGTGTTTAAGGCGATACAGTGAGGACAAGCCTCCGAGAGCACCCAAAGGATATATATTAGTTGAAAGCAGTGCAACCGAGTTTGGTTATTTATATTTTAAATACATTAAAGATACCCGTAAGAACGGGAAGAATTGCAAAATTTCAAGCTAACCGAGAGGTCGGCTTGAGTAAGCCTTGTAAATGCGTAAGTTTTTGAACGAAAGGAGAATACTGCATATGAACTCAACAAAGATGCTCGAACGTGCTCACAATATTTCTGAACTCATTGAGGAAAATATGACAGAACTTAAAAAGTTGAATGAGAGAAAAGACAGTTTGCCTTCATCAACCATCGGGAATATTGGGAGTTCGAGCGATAATGAAGCGGCATACATCCGGGCATATGAGAAAATAGAGAGGCTTGAAAAGAAGATCCTGAAAAGCAATGCTGACCTTGCAGATTGCCTGAGTAACATTGAACGCATTATCAATAAGATTGACAGATGGGATTATAGGCTCATCCTCAAAAAGAAATACATAAACGACAAATCTCTGAACGCCATTGCAGAAGAAATGAATTGCTGTGAGAAAACAATTCAGAGAAAGCACAAAGAAGCCTTAGAAGCATTTGACAAGGCTTATAAATCTATGCCTAAAAAGTTTTTTTAAAAATGTCCTTGAATGTCCGCTATAACCTACGCTATAATGTAAACTGTGGCAATGAGGAAAAGAGCATTCCTCAATTTCCTTTCGACAAGGCGATTCACGGTTTATAAAATCGTGGGTCGCTTTTTTGTTTCCACAAACAATAAGTTGTGTGTGGCATAGTGACTGCACAGGGAAAGGGGCGGGCATTATTTCGGAATTCGATTATCATTGCGGACGGTGGAGAAAGAAGAGAGAAAAAATTCTTCGAAGAGATAAATTCAACTGTCAGCATTTCAAACGATACGGAAAGCGTGTTGAAGCAAAGACCGTTCACCACATCTACCCTGCGAAAGATTATCCGGAGTATGCGTGGTGCGATTGGAATTTGATTTCTCTTTCCTTCAAAGCTCACGAGCTTATGCACGACAGAGATACAGGAGAACTTACAGACATCGGAAGAGCATTAATGAGAAGAACATCCCCCCCGGGTGCCTTATGATTTATTTTATAGTTTTGCACGGGCGGGGTGGAACTCTTTCCAATAGTGCGGGAATTTTGAAACTTTTTCGAGGTGACAAATGGGAAGGCAAGCACTAAATAAAGAAACAATTAAAAAACAAGTCGTTGAAAAAATGCGAAAATTGGGCACTTATAAACCTCAATTTGATGATGTTATTGACATTTTTGCAGATATGCTCGAGCAGTACAGACGGCTTGAAATTGAATTTACGAAAAAAGGCTTTCAATATGCAGCTAAAACAAACAGCGGAGATTTTAAAAAATCACCTTTGGTGTCAACAATGGAGCATTTGAGAAAAGATATTCTGAATTACTCTGACCGTCTTTGCCTGAATCCGAAGAGCTTCTTTAAGGATGAAGAACCTCCGAAGCCCGAGAACAAGCTTGCAGAGGCGTTAAAAGCAATGAATGAAAAATTTTCCTAATTATGATGCGGTGTTTGAATACGCACAGTCTATTGTTGACGGAAGAAAAAAAGCGTGCAAGGAGCTTAAACAAGCTGCAGAGCGATTTTTCAGAGATTTAGAGAATCCCGCTTATGATTTCGACCCGACCGATGCGGAGTGGGTCATAAATTTCATAGAATCAACCTTTGTTCATCAAAAAGGTGAAGATTTCAACGGTGTTGCCCTCAGGGGTACGCCGTTTTTTCTTACCATTTATCACAAATTCATTGTTTATAACCTTCTCGGCTTCAAATTGAAGGGTACACAAATCCGCCGATTCAAAGAAGCTTTCATTTTCATTCCCCGAAAAAACATAAAAACAACTTTTATTGCTGCTCTTGTATTTGCGTTGGCCGTTAAGCAATGCTCAAGCGGCTCAACTGCTTACATTACGGCAGCAGCCCTCAAACAGTCAACGCAGGCTTTCAAGTTTATTCTCTACAACTTAAAGAAAATGGGCGTTGATGATGAATTCCGCATCCTTGACAACAATCAGGAACACAGCATCACCGGGGAAATCGGCGACGGCTCGATTGAAATAATTGCTCTTGCAGCGAATCCCGACAGTCAGGACAGTTTCAACTGCAACCTTGCGATTGCCGACGAGCTGCACGCTTATAAAACCCCGAAACAATACAACATCATCAAAGAAGCAATGAAGACCTTCACAAATAAGCTGATGGTCGGAATAACAACTGCGGGAGATAACATCAACAGCTTTTGTTTTCGCCGTTTGTCTTACTGTCAGAAGGTGCTCAACGGATTTTTTACAGATGAACAACTTTTTATTTTCATCTGCAAGGCGGACGAAGATGAGAACGGTAATGTTGATTATCTGAATCCTATTGTTCACGAAATGGCAAACCCCGGATACGGTATTTCAATTCGACCCGAGGACATTATGAACGATGCTTTGCAGGCTCAGAATGACCCGCAGCAGAGAAAGGATTTTTTCGCAAAATCTCTCAATGTCTACACGGCGGCAATGAAAGCTTATTTCGACATCAAAGAATTTCAGCGCAGTGATGCGAAATATAACTGGACGATTGATGAGCTTGCCCAACTGCCTATCAAATGGTTTGGCGGAGCGGACCTTTCAAAGCTGCATGACCTGACGGCTTCGGCAATGGTGGGAGTTTATGAAGATGTTCTCATTATTATCCCGCATTGTTGGTTCCCGATTGTCAAAGCAAAGGAAAAGGCAGAAGAAGACGGAATACCGCTCTTTGGTTGGCAAGATGACGGATGGCTTAATATGTCGAATGATGCAACGGTCAATCACGCTGAGATTGTAAATTGGTTTATATCTCAGAAAAAGCGGGGATTCAGCATCAAATCAGTTGGTCACGACAGAAAATTCTGCAGAGAATATTTTCTGTTAATGAAGAAAAAAGGCTTCAAAATCAAAGACCAACCGCAGTATTACTATCTCAAATCTGAAGGCTTCAGATACATTGAAAAAAAGGCAAAGGAAGGCAAGCTTTATTATTGCCACGCCGAGCCTTTTGAATATTGCGTCAATAACGTTAAGGCAATTGAAAAAACGGACGATATGATTATGTACGATAAAGTTGGTGACACAGACAGAATAGACATTTTCGATGCTGCCGTTTTTGCTACAAACAGTTATCTTAACGATTTGAGCACAGAAAGCAAATCAAGCAGCTGGTTTAAAAAGGAGTGATAACTTTGGCTGTGGTGAGAATTGAAAAAAGAAATTCAAGAGATGCACCCGAAAAGAGGTCGGCAGGAAACGGCGGTTCCCTTTTCTGGCTTCAGCCGGGACAGCTTTTGCCGCAGGGATATGTTCCGATATCAAAGAATGAGGATGTCAAAAAGTGCATACACATCCTCGCTGACCTTGTAAGCAATATGACAATAAAGCTTATGGAGAACGGCGAAAACGGTGATTATCGGATAAAGGATGAACTTTCAAAGAAGATTGACATCAGTCCCAATAATCTTATGACCCGCAAAAACTTCATTTATAACATCGTGAAAGATGCGTGTGAGTGCGGAAACAAGGTTGCGGCGGTAAAAACAAACGGCATTTTTATAGAAAATATTGTGCCGTGGGATCCTTCAACAGTTTCGTTTGTCAACATATCTGAAAACGGCTATCAGATAAGGCATAACGGGCAGGTTTTTGAACCCGATGAGGTATTGCATTTTGCAATAAATCCCTCTTCCAGTTGCCCTTATATCGGTGAGGGCTTTACTGCAACGCTGAAACAGACCGTTCAGGATTTGGCACAGGCGCAGGCGACGAAATCAGCCTTTTTGAAGAGCGAATATAAACCGAGCTTAATAATCACAACGAACTCCGAAGATGAGTCTATGCTGACCGAAAAGGGCAGAAATAACATTCTTGACAGCTATGTCACAAAAACATCCCAGGGTGAACCGTGGATTATTCCTGCAGGTGAAATCGAAGTCAAAACCGTTCAGCCTTTATCGCTGAATGATTTGGCAATTTCGGAAACAATGCAGCTCGACAAGAGGTCAATTGCCCGAGCTTTCGGAATCCCGCCGTTTTTAATCGGTGTGGGCGACTTTAACAAAGATGCCTACAACCATTTTATAGCAACGACAATTCTTTCAATTGCAATGAGCATCCAACAGGAGCTTACAAAGAAGCTTCTTATCTCGGAAAAGCGTTATTTCCAGTTCAATATTGAAAGTCTTATGCAGTACAGCATCAGTGAAAAAGTCAACTATGTTAAAGAAATGGTTGGCGGAGGTATTCTGAACAGAAATGAAGCCCGAAACAAGCTCGGAGAATCGCCTGTTGATGATAAAGGAATGAACGAATACGTCGTTCTTGAAAACTATGTTCCGGTTGCAAAGATCGGAGACCAGAAGAAGCTCAGAAAGGAGGATGAAGCCGATGGAAAGACGAACTTTGACGATGATGACTGACCTCGAACACCGTTCAGAAGGTGAAAAGAAGTTTGTATCGGGTTATTTTGCTGTGTTTAATTCAATCTATCAGATTTGTCCCGGAATAACCGAGAGCATCGCTCCGGGTGCATTTGAAGAGCTTGATGATATTCGCTGCCTTACTAACCACGAAACAACACTTGTTCTCGGAAGAACAAAAGCGGGCACGTTTAAACTTCGTGTTGATGCAAAAGGTCTTTGGGGTGAAGTTGAAATCAATCAGAAGGATTCCGATGCAACGAATCTCTATTACAGAGTTAAACGCAGAGATGTTGACCAGTGTTCAATCGGTTTTGAAATTCTTAAGGATTCCTGCGAACACAGAGAAGACGGTTCCTGCCATTGGACCATTGAAAAGATAAAGCTTTACGAATGTACCGTATGCACTTTCCCTGCATACGAAGAAACATCGGTTGAGGCTCGAACAAGACAGAAAGAACACCTTGAAAAAAGACAGCTTGAGCAGAGAAAAGCTGACTTATCAAAAAGATTGGAGGAGCTTAAATGCTGAAAAGATTAAGACTTGAGTTTAATCTCAAGCAGAAAAGAGCAGCCCTTGCCGCCCTTATTGAAAGAAAAAGCGGCTATGAAGAAAGAGGTCGCAAGCTTCGTGAGGCTCTTAATGAGGCACAGACTAACGAAGATACAGACCTTATTAATACACAGCTCACCG
Organism: uncultured Clostridia bacterium; assembly: GCA_937880805.1. Lineage (GTDB taxonomy): Bacteria > Bacillota > Clostridia > Oscillospirales > Acutalibacteraceae > CAG-177. The sequence continues at coordinate 10,316 of CALGRR010000012.1, read as the reverse complement.
AGCTTGAAAATGAAATCGGTGATACAGACTTTGCCGCCGAAGAGGCAACTCTCAACGGTGAAATAACAGACATTGAAAACGAGCTTAAAGAGCTTGATGAAAAAGAAGCGGCAGCAGCAACACCGCCTGCACCTGCAGCGGCTGATCCTGCATCTTCAACAATTACAACAGAAAGAAAGGCGGGTTATTCCCACATGAAAAGAAGAGGTATTTTCTTTACTCTGCCCGTTGAGCAGAGAAGTCTTATTCTTGCAAATGCAGAAGTAAGAAGCTTCCTTGATAATATCAGGAGCACAATTCAGACAAGAACGGTTCAGGGCTTGCAGTATAACGTTCCCGATGTTCTTCTTAACCTCGTTAAAGAAAGAATCGGGGATTATTCAAAGCTTCTTAAACACGTTAATGTTGTTCCCGTAAGCGGAACTGCAAAAATTCCCATTATGGGAATTGCACCCGAGGGCATCTGGACTGATGCAGTTTCAGCTCTCAACAAAAGAAGCCTTGCCTTCTATCAGATTGAAGTTGGCAACTATAAGGTTGCAGGCTATGTCACAATTCACAACTCAGATGTCGAGGATAACGATGACGTGACAATTTCAAACATTATCGAAGCTCTCGGTAAGGGCATCGGTAAGGCTATTGACCGTGCAATCATCTATGGTACGGGTAACAATATGCCTCTCGGCATTGTTACACGTCTTGCACAGACCGCAAAGCCCGATTCGTGGAGTGCAAAAGCCCCCGAATGGAAAGACCTTCACACAACCCATATTCTTAAGAAGGATCTTGCAAGTGCATCAGGAGCGAAATTCTTTGCAGCTATTACAGCTGTTGCGGGCGTTGCCTCAAGCGACTATGCAACGGGCGGTATGTTCTGGGTAATGTCTCATAAAACTGCAATGGAAATCAAGGGCAACGCAATTGCGTTTAATGCATCTGCAGTTATTCAGTCGAATGTTTCAAACGAAATGCCCGTTGTCGGTGGTGCAATCGAAGAACTTGACTTTATTCCCGACGGCGATATTATCTGCGGATACGGCTCGCTTTATACGATGGCTGAAAGAAAGGCAATTTCTCTCGGTCAGTCAGAACACGTTCTCTTCCTTGAAGATCAGACTGCTTTTGCAGGCAAGGCAAGATATGACGGTGCACCTGTTATCGGTGAAGGTTTTGTTGCCTTCAACATTCATAATGTTGCGGTTACCACTTCAAGCACGTTTGCCGGAGTGCAGAATACGGAACAGACTGCCGCTGAATAAACATACCAACAGGGGCGACCTCTCGCCCCTGTATTCCCATTTTGGAGGTGTAGCCGATGAGCGATGCATTGAAGCTTCTCAAGCTTGATTTGGGAGTCAAGGGCGATGCCCGTAATGATTTTTACACCGATACTCTCGAAGCTATCAAAAAGGAGCTTAAAGAGCGTAAGGGCATAACAATCAACCTTGAGGATATTGACGACAAGATGCTTCTTGTTGACCTTGCAGCGTGGAAAATCCGAAACAGAGACAAGGGCGAGGCGATGCCTCAAAACCTTGTTCATGCCATAAGAGGCAGAAGCCTTAGGGAAAGGAGCAAGGGCAATGCTTGTTGAAGAAACTCTTGAGCTTATAACCGTTGTTGCAACAGACGAAAAAGATGTCAACGGGTATACGGTTGACCGAAAAATAAAAAATGAAGTTTTATGCAAGGTCAAAAGTCCCGGACGCAGCGAATTCTATGCGGCAATGAAAGCTGATATGAAGGTTTCAAAAATTTTTATCATTTCTGACATTGACTATGCAGGCGAAACGGAGCTTATCTATGACGGCGAACGATATAAGGTTGAAAAAGAGTATCCGGTCGGATTAGATGAAATTGAGCTCACCTGTTCAAAGATGGAGTGAGAAAATGGCACTGTTTAACTTCACTATTCCTGACAGTCTCTTAAAAATGCTTTCTGAAAACCTTTCAAAGGTAGATGAAATCGCTCCCAAAATGCTTGAAGAGGCAGCACCGATTGTTGTTGATGCAATGAAAAGAAAAGCTCCTGTCAGCACCGGAAAGATGCGTGACGGGATTAAAGCCCAAAAACCTACAAAAACAAAAAGCGGAGCTCATGTTTTACCAATTGTTTTCACGGGTTCAGAAACTCGAAAAACAAAAGACGGAAAATCAACAAAGATTCCGAATGCAATCAAGGCAGCGGTTACTGAATACGGAAAAAGCAACCAGGAAGCACAACCATTCATTCGCCCTGCTGTTGCTGAAACAGAAAAAGAGGTTGTTGAAAAAATGCAGGAAGTATTCAATAGGGAGGTTGGAAAAACTTGAATTATAACCCGAGAATAATCAGTGCATTATCGCCAATCGGCATTGAGATATTTCCCGATTTCTACGATGCAAAAAAGAAGCGGATTGATAAAGACGGCAACGAGCTTCCCGAGCTTAAAGAATGGATTGTTTTCAATTATGTAACTGAATCGCCCGTTCTTCACGGTGACGATTCGGACATTGAAGAGGAAACAACACTTGATGTTCATTATTTTACAAAAGACAAATCGAAAGCTCACAGAATTAAAGAGCTTATAAAAAAGAGCCTGCGATATGCAGGATTTACTATCGAATCAACCGTGCCGCCCTCATATGAGAGTGACACGGGATTCTATCATATTACAGTCACGATAAGTGACACGGATTTTACGGAGGTATAAATATGGCACAGTTTATTGCAAAAATGCCCGTTATCGCAAAAAGAAAGATTTCCGAGGACGGAACAAAAGTTACTTTTGAAGAGGGAATGATTCTCGCAAAAATGATGTCCTGCACCGTAACCCCCACGCAGAGCAATGTTGAGGTTTACGGTGATGATGCTGTTGCGGAAAAGGATAACAGCGTTACGGGGGCGGGGGTTACCCTTAACACAACATATCTGCCCACAAAACCCGCTGCTTATATGTTCGGCTCTGAATATAAAGAAAAAACAGAGACCGAGCCCGAGCAGATTATTTCAAAAGATTCCGACGAAGCTCCCGAGGTTGCTTACGGCTATATTGACGGCCACAAACAGGACGGCAAGAAAAAATTCAGAGTAAGAATTCTTCCTTGCGTTATTTTCAATCAGCCTGCAGAAACAAGCAACACAAAGGGTAACACAGTTGCTTTCACAACTCCTTCACTCAGCGGCACTGCAAAGGTTGACTCTGTAACGGGCGAATGGAAGCACGATTATTTCTTTGACAGTGCAAAAGATGCTATTGAGTTTCTTAAAACAATAACAGGAATTGCCGCTGCAGAGCCTGGAGCACAGAACGTTGCAGAGCCTGAAGCACAGCAGTCGGAGGAATAAATAATGAATGCAAGAATTATCAACAATGTTGAAGAGACTCCCAACATCTATGAATACAAAGGCATAAAGCTTGATCTTCAGCTCGGAATGTGGTCTTTGGCAAGGATAAAAGAAAAATTTTCAGGTGGGATGAAAGAGGTTTTGACAAGAATCTCTGAAACAGATGTTTTCTTCTTTATTCTTGAAACACTCATCAATGAGGCTTTTATTGTCAAGGGATATGAAGAGGGTAAGAACTATCCGCCTGCAGATATTGATTATCTCAAGGCAAAAACAACACTCAGAAAATTTCCGGAAGCAACAAGGATTGTCGGTATGGCAATGGGTCTTTCGCTCGGCACTCCCGATGAGGAGCAGGCAGAAATTGACAGAGAGATTGACGAAGCACTCGAAGATGAAGACATCGAAGATGCAGACGAAAAAAACTTGAAAGCCGGGCAGACAACAAGCTAAATATCGATTTGTGGTATTACAGAATGGTTTGTTTGCTCGGCTTTTCGGAATTCGAATTCTGGCATATGCGGATTATCAAAATGACTTCTTTGTATAACGAGTATGCAATTCACCACGGATTAAAAAAGAGAGAGGCGGTGGTTGACTGATGGCAGATAAATATAAAATTGGTCCTTCTATTGTTCTTGACGGTGAAAAAGAATATAAAGAGGCAATTAAAGCTGTTGAAAAATCAATGTCAGTTCTTGCTTCAGAAGCAAAAAAAACCGCCGTCGCTTATGCCGATAATAAAAACAGTCTTGAAGCGTTAAGAACTAAGACAGAAGATTATGAAAATCTGGCTGAAAAGCAACGGGAAAAAATTGAACTTTTAACTGCGGCATTTGAAGAGTCGAAGAAAAAGAATGGCGAAAACGCCGCTGCCACACAAGACTGGCTTATAAAGCTCAATAATGCTGAAGCTGCATTGACGAAAACCGAAAATGCTATTGAAGAAAACAATCAAAAAATCAAAGAGCAGAAAGCGGTTATAAATCAGGTCAAGGCAAAGTATGAAGAGTGGAAAGATAAGATTGAGGATGTGAAAAATGCTCATCCTGGCATGACAAAAGCCCTCGAAACTGCACATTCCGCCGCAAAGAAGCTCGGCAGTGCAGGGCTTACCGCAATAAAGGGTGGTGCAGCGGGTGCTGTTGCGGGTGTAACGGCGGTAACAGGTGCTTCGGTTGCTATGAGCAAGGCGATTTACGATGCCGCAAGTCAGGCAGCCGCCGCAGGTGACGAGATTGACGAAGCAGCTCATAGAATGAGCCTCGATGCAGAGAAGTTTCAAGAGATGCGATATGCCGCAAAAATGAGCGGTGTTGACCTTACAACTCTTGAAACAGCTGCAAAAACGCTTAAAAAGACGGGTTCCGAAATGGATTTATCAGAAGCTGTCAGTCAAATTGCTTCTATAAAAGACGAATCCAAGAGAACCGAAAAAGCAATTGAGCTTTTTGGCTCAAAAGCGGCCTATCAGATGGGTCCGATGCTTGCATTAGGAGCAGAAGGTGTTAAAGAGCTTAAGGATCAAGCTCGAGAACTCGGTCTTGTAATGAGCGAAGAAGCAGTTTTGGCTTCAGCAACATTTAATGACAGCTTTGATAATATGATGAGCACGGCGGGAGCGTTTAAAAACAATATTTCAGCTGAATTTCTTCCCGGATTAACTGATATGATGGACGGTGTAACAACCTTCTTTTCAAGCAGTGCGGGGTCAATGGAAAGCTCCAAAGAGCTTATAAAAAGCGGTCTTTGGGATATTGTAAAAAATGCGGAAGAGGCACTTCCTGAACTCCTCGGAAAGGTTGAAGGCACAACTGAAATAATCGGCGATATTGTGCCGACTTTCATTCCGTTTGTGGTTGATACCATTTCCGAATCGGCACCGATGCTTTTTGATTCGGCTGAAAATATACTTGTCACTTTTGCTGAAGGTCTTTTGACCGAGGAAAATATGACAAAGCTTTCCGGCACAACCGTCACACTTGTTTCTGATGTGGTCGGCTTTGTAGGAGACAATGCCGATATGATGGTGGACGGTGCATCAACCTTGATGCTTTCATTTGTTGACAGTTTGCTGATGCCTGAAAATTCACACAAGATTGCTTCCGGCACTCTTGATGTCGTGACCGCCATTGTCGGAGGAGTAATTGAAAATTCCCCTGAAATGATAGCGGGCGGTATTGAGCTTATCGGAGTATTGATTGATGAAATCATCCATTATGACTGGTGGGGTGTTGCCAAAGACATCTACGCAGGAATTAAAGATGGGTTCAAAAACATATTCAGCAACGAAGCTGACGGTTCACACGCAGGCGGTATTGATTATGTGCCCTATGACGGATACCGAACCATTGCACACAGAGGCGAACAGCTTTTGACGGCATCCGAAGCTATTGTTTATAAGCAGGAAAAGGCGGATAACTTCTCTGATTATGCCGAGCTTAACAGAAAGGTTGATGCTTTGATTATGGCACAGAAACAGCCTGTAAACTGGACTATGACTGCAAACGGTTCACTTGGAACTCTTGTCAGAGTTTTAAACCCTGCTATCGAGAGGGAAAACAAAAGAAGCTCGGCTTTCGCTTAAGGAGGTAATTCAATGAATAAAGTTTTAATAATTGACGGTGTTGATTATTCAAACACCGTTTTTGTAGATGAAATTTCAGAGAATTTTATCCTTGCGGTTGGTATGGCTTCAATGACATTGCAAAGCGGAAGAAGAAAGCACGATGTTATCGGTACGGAGTATTCACACACGCTTCTCATTCGCAGAAATCCAAACATCCCGCCCGAAAAGTGGGATGAATTCTGCGAGCATATAGCAGAGCCCATTGAGTATCATACTGTTGAAGTTGAGCACGGCCAGGAAACAATCACTTATGAAGCTCATATTACAAGCGGCGGACGTTCTCTCATCCGCCGTGAAGGCAATAAAAAGATATGGAGCGATTTAACTCTTGTTTTTGAACCTGCTGAACCTCAAAGGAGGGCGGATTAATGACAGACAGAGCGTTATTTCCTGTTTTCACACCAAACGCACATAGCGAAGGTGTAATTCTCGGAAAGCTTATGAATGTATCTGTTGCCGAGAGTTTCACACAGCTTTCAGCTCTCAATGAATACAGATTGATTTTCAATTATGCGGCAGTTACACTCGGTTCAACATATATCTCGGCAAAAGCTTATGAACGAGCCTTCGGAGCTTATGTTACTGAAAATCAGATTATCGACCAACCTTTAATGGGTGTGCCCGGCAAATTCGGATACATCAAGAGAACCGTTGAAGACGGTAAAAAGAAATGGTGCGTTGTATGGATTGAAAGAATAACTTTCACCCCGCCGCCTGAAAGTGCAATAACAAAAGCATCCTCAACAACTTTTGTTACACCTTCAATAACCGGAATGTCACACGAAGACGGAACGGGCTGGCGGAAAAAATTCTTTTTCGATTCATTACGGGAAGCAAAGGATTTCATTAAAAAAAGGGCGGGTGTTGAAGAGTGAGAAAAAACAAAATAATCTACAACGATTTTGCCGCCCTTGCCGATGAAAATGCAACAGTGCCCGCAGCGGGTTCATCCGAATACCAAAGCGGCGGGGAGCTGCTTAATTCCGATAACCGTTCGCCGATTAACTTTGCATCGTTTGAGGGTCAGGGCATTAATCTCCTTGACCCTTCTTTGGTTTTTGCCGAAGAGGGCGACAGCCTCGGATTTGTTTCCGAAGGAATAAGCACGGGCAGCAAGGCGGTTAATGTTCAGCTGATTATTGACCTTGCCGAGTATTCCTACTCTGCACCCGGCATCACCTTTTATTTTCATCAGAACTACTGTGCAAAAGTCTTTATTGAGTGGATAAAGGATAATTCCCTTGTTGATTCCGCAACGGCTTATCCGAACGCTCTGACCTATTATTTTGACCGCAAGGTAGAGGATTTCAACAAAATCATTCTCACCTTCACACAGACCGAAACGGCATTTCAGTTTGTTAAACTTGCAGGTATTGACCTGGGCAGAACAAGAGATATAACCAAGTTTTTCGGAACAATCAGTGCGTTCAATGAAATTGCTCCCGACTGTGCGGATTTGCCCGGTTCAACCTGCGACTTTGAGGCACTTCTCACCGAGGATTTCACTCCGCAGAGTGAGCAGGAAATATATCTGTATTCCAACAATGAGCTTATGGGTAAATTCATTGTTGATAACGCAACACCGAGCGGAAACGGAAGATATGTTTTTGAATGCTCGGATGAAATTATGAGGCTTGACGGCTCACCGTTCCCCGAGCTTCCGCAGGGCAGCTATTCAGTTGATGAGCTTGCAGAAAAAATAAAGTCCGCATCGAATATTGATGTTGATACAGACGATTTCGGAGAAAAGAGCTTAACGGGATTCATCCAAAAGGATAAAAGCTCCCGTTATGCGGCGGCAATGCTCGCTTTCGGTGCAGGTTGCTTCATAACGTCAAGCGGCAGAAAAAAGCTTTCTCTTTGCAAGCCCCGCAACAGACGAAAGAAGGTTATCGGCTCAAATCAGATAATCGGTAAAGCAACATATAAGCAGAAAACGCCCTATTCAGCAATTATTATGCAGACCTTCAGCAATGATTTTGATACCGTTGCGGATACCCGTGCGGCAATTAATCCTTTACGCAAGGCGAGTGACAGCGTAGGCGAAAAGCTTTATGCCGACTACTCATTGATGAGCGATACCGACAGTCGATTCAACGAGCTTCTTGAAACGGGCTTTTTCCGGAATGAAATTGAAGCGGATATTATTCTGAAGGATGAAAAGATAGGCGATATTTTGAGGATAGAAACCGCCCACAACGGCATTAAGACGGGAATTATTAAATCTATGGATATTTCCCTTTCAACTGCCGCAACGGCTCATATCGTCATTATAGAGCGTGATTTCGCAGCGGAAGGAGTTGAATTTGATGGCTGAATTTTATATTCCTATTGTGATGAAACGTACCGACCATCCGAACACGGAGTTTCGGGTGAAGATTGAAACAACTCCTGAGGTTGATAAACTCAGAACCTATGTCCGTTTTGAAATACAGTATAAGCATTCAGGTGAATCAGAAGAGATTGAAGATTTTCGCTTTTCCTACAAAATGAACGACAAAGAGTGGGGACCATCGTACTACTATAGTTGGAGTTTAGATGATACTGCGGGCGAATGGATTTATATATCTCCGCTCTGGGGCTATGAGTTTATAGAAAATACAGTCGGTGATGATTTTTATTACACAACAAATTGTGATTTTGAACTTTCAATCATTGCAGACGAGACGATTCCGTTTATAGTCTACCATAAAACAGTTGGCACCGCTTCTTACTCCTGGGAGCTTGAAAAGATAGATGCAAAGCCTCCCGAAATATCAAATGTTATAACCTACGGTGACCGTTACGGTCAGAATGTAGGTGTAAGCTTTACTGCAAGTCACAGGTCCTATCCTTTGACAGAGGTTATCGTTGAACTCACTCCGCTTACCTTAGAGCAAGCAAACGCCCGTGTGGGCAAGGTTACTCAGGCGGACAGTTCAGAAAAATTTTCAAGTGACGGTGCATATGGATTAAGGCTGAAAAAGAACAAGAATTTATCTCAATCAAGCGAACTGTTTTTTGATTTGGATTCAATAAATCAATCAACCCCTCTCGACAGCGGTGCAACATACAAAGTCACGATAACGGCAACACAGTTTCATTCAACAATTCACACTTGCGAAATAAACATTCCGCAAAAAGTCCTTGAAGTCACCTGCGACAGCAACATAGAAATGCTTCCCGATACTTCTCAGCCGTTGAATTATTCCGTATTGCCTACAAATGCGGAAGAAACGAGCGTTATATTCAACACTACCGACCCCACGGTTGCAACAGTAGATGCTGACGGTAATATAACCGCAGTTGCAGACGGTGTGTGTCAGATTACGGTAACCACCGTTGACGGCGGCTTCGTTGCCGCCTGTACTGTAACAGTTGTTGACACGGCGGTTTTCCCGACACTGGGTGAAATAAGAATTCTGACATTAACGGATATTTCCCGAATTGCATTCGCCTGCAAATTTATCCGTGACGAGCTTATTTCGCAGGGCATTGCCATTCCCGAGCTTGCAGACACTCAGGCTCAAGGCAGAGGCCACCCGATTAAAGAAATCAAATCTCTGCTCGAAACAATCGAGGCAAACTGTCAGATTCTTCGTGCGGCTTCTCCCGTTGAAATAACAACGCTGACGGCACCGCAGACCATTAATAAATATAACGAAGACTGGTATATCGTTGTGAATACCTGGATAGCCTTTCTCAATGAAATTCATTCAAAAATAAACGGAGGTGGTTAATATGGAATTCAGAGTTGATTTTACCTCTGAAAGCATCCTTCCCGACGGCAGCAATTTCGGTTATGTGGGCGAACACAATGCGGCAACGCTTGTTATAACACCGCCTGCATCAATGACCGATAATGCCGAAATCAAATATATATGCCTTGCCTGCGAGGTCGGCAAAGAGTTTATAAAATCGGTTGTCCGTTCCGAGCTTTACGAAAAGGCAGCAGAAATTAGAATTCCGCTTTGGTCGCAGGCAACAATCAGCGAATCAGCAAAGTTGCAGCTTGAAGGATATGACGGCAATGAAAAGCTGCTTATCAAATCCGAGCTTGTTGACTATGCTTTACGCCCTTCGGCAAACGGCGTTTCGTCTAATGCAGATATGAACGGCGGCAGCCTCATAGGGCAGGTGGCATCAAACACTGCAGAAATTAAAGAATTAAAAGAATTCGTTGAAAATTCTCTCGGCGAAATCGAAACCCTAATTGATGAAAGCGGGGTGCTTGAATGACACTTGTTGAAAAGATTAAGAAATTGATTTCAATGGCGAAGTTCCACAAAGAGATACAAGAATATTTAAATCAATCAACAAATCTGCAGAATTATGCTTTTTATAAAAATGAAGCAATAAAAGAAATTATTGATTTTGATT
>CALGRR010000011.1 GCA_937880805.1 uncultured Clostridia bacterium | reverse complement strand
GGGTCGGAAATCCGACCTTTTTCGGCGTATTTAGTTCGAATCATTTCACTCTAAGCTGCACAAAACCGTTCTTTTGGTAAAATTACATAAATAAATTATACAGCATTTTAATTTAGCGTGGTAAATCGCTAATTGACTAATATGATAAAGTGTGATATAATGTCTGCACAATAAAGATACTTGGAGATTATTATGAACGAATTTCTTGCTTCCCTCTCAAAAGAGGACAGCCTCACATATGAGCTTTCGATGCTCTATAAGCAGTGGGGATATAAAGAATACCGTATGGCAAAGTTTGAGGAATACAGCTTTTACAGCGACAACCGCGACTTCCTTTCAAGCAAAGGCATTCTCGCGTTTAACAATTCAGACGGACGCCTTATGGCACTCAAGCCCGATATAACCCTTTCCATTGTTAAAAACGCAAAGCTTTCGGGTGCATTGACAAAGCTTTATTATAATGAGAGCGTTTTCAGAATGACCGACAGCTCAATGGACTATAAAGAAATCAAGCAGACGGGCGTTGAAATTCTTGGCAAGGTTGATAATTACCTTATTTCAGAGGTTATTATGCTTGCCGCAAAGAGCCTTAAAACCATTGACAAGGATTTCATTCTTTCAATTTCACATATGGCTTTTATTCCTTCTGTTCTCGCAGAGCTTAAAATCGGTGAAAATGCAAAGAAGGATATTATTGACTGCGTTAAAAGCAAAAACATTCACGACCTTAACGGCATTTGCGAAAAATGCGGCGTAAGCAGAGAACAGACAGAGCTTCTTTCAAAGCTTGCAGGTATCAGCGGCAGAATGAGCGATGTGCTCCCCACACTCAACGCACTTGCCTGCAACGATGAAATGAAAAAGGCCTGCATCGAGCTTGAATTCCTTTCAGCTTCGCTCAAAAAGAATGAGCTTTCGGATAAGCTTTATATTGACCTTTCGGTTGTTAACAACACCGAATATTATAACGGCATTATTTTCCAGGGCTATGTTGAAAAATCTCCCGCTGCGGTGCTTTCGGGCGGCAGATACGATAACCTTGCGGGCAAGCTTCGTGAAAGCACTCAGGCAATCGGCTTTGCGGTTTATCTTGATAACTTAAATCTTTATTATAAAAAACAGAGAGATTTTGACAGCGACATTCTTATTCTCTTTGATTCGGATTCACAAAGCGTTTCGCTTCTTGCTCTTGTTGAAAGCTTTATTGAAAAAGGATTTTCGGTAAGAGTTGAGCATACCGTTCCCGAGGGCTACAAGGCAAAAACGGTTTATGCTTTTGAAAACGGTGCGTTAAGGGAGGTTTCCGTATGCTGAACATAGCTTTGCCCAAGGGCAGACTCGGCGATAAGGTTTATGAGCTTTTTGCTTCAATCGGCTACGATTGCAGCGAAATCTACAGCGATAACAGAAAGCTTGTTTTTGAAAATAAAGAAAACGGGGTGCGTTATCTTCTTGTAAAGCCTTCGGATGTTGCGATTTATATTGCCCACGGTGCTGCCGACATAGGCGTTGTTGGAAAAGATATTCTCGAAGAAGAAAAATTTGATATATATGAGCTTCTTGATCTGGGTCTCGGCAAGTGTAATATGTGCGTTGCCGCACCCAACGATTATGTTGAGGATTTTGACAGACCCTTGAGGGTTGCCACAAAATTCGTTAACATCGCAAAAGATTATTATATTTCAATCAACCGTGAAATCGAAATAATCAAGCTTAACGGTTCAATCGAAATTGCTCCAATTCTCGGTCTTTCCGATGTTATTGTTGATATTGTTGAATCGGGCAAAACGCTTGAAGAAAACAACCTCAGGGTATATGAAAAGATTATGCCCATCAGTGCAAGACTCATTGCAAACAAATCATCATATAAATTCAAAAGCTCCGATATTGAAAACCTTATCGAAAAGCTCAAAAAGGAGTTAGCAAAATGATTAAAATAATTAACATAGAGAATGCCGAAAAAGCGGATATTCTCACCCGTGATATAAAGCTTGAAAGCGGCGTTGAAGCCATTGTTGCGGATATTATTAAAAATGTTCGTGAAAACGGCGACAAGGCACTCAAGGAATACAGCCTTAAATTTGATAAAGCAGATATTAAAAATCTCCGTGTAACTCAGGAAGAAATTGATGCGGCTTATGAAAATGAGGATAAGGCACTCATTGAAACTCTTGAGCTTGCAAAGAAAAACATCTGGGCTTTCCACGAAAAGCAACTTCGTAAAGGCTTTGAAATAAAGGGCGAAAACGGCACTGTTTCGGGTCAGAAGATAACACCGATTGAAAAGGTGGGCATCTATGTGCCCGGCGGCACCGCAAGCTACCCTTCAACCGTTCTTATGAATGCCATCCCCGCTAAAATTGCAGGCGTAAGCGAAATAATAATGGTTACCCCGCCCGATAAAAACGGCAATATTCCCTCGGCAATTCTTTGTGCCGCAAAAATTGCAGGAGTTGATACAATAATCAAAACCGGCGGTGCACAGGCTGTTGCCGCCCTTGCATACGGCACGGAAAGCGTTCCCAAGGCAGACAAGGTAGTTGGCCCCGGCAATGTTTTTGTTGCAACGGCAAAAAGAATGCTCTACGGACTTGTTGATATTGATATGATTGCGGGCCCGAGCGAAATTCTTGTGCTTGCAGACGGCACCTGCAACCCTGTTTATGTTGCGGCTGACCTTCTTTCTCAGGCTGAACACGATAAGCTCGCAAGTGCTGTTCTCGTTACAGACAGCAAGGAGCTTGCATATGCCGTAAGCGAAGAGCTTGAAAAGCAGATTCCCCTTCTTTCCAGAGAAGAAATTGCAAGAGCTTCGATTGATACTAACGGCAAAATCATTATTGCACAAAATCTTGAGCAGGGAATTAAAATTGCAAACGAAATTGCTCCCGAGCATCTTGAGGTTTGTGTTGACGAGCCCTTTGCTCTTCTCGATAAAATAAAGAATGCGGGTTCAATTTTCCTCGGCAAAAACACTCCCGAGGCATTGGGCGATTATCTTGCAGGCACAAATCATACTCTTCCCACCTCGGGCACGGCAAGATTCAGCTCTCCCCTTTCGGTTGACGATTTTGTTAAGAAATCGCAGTATATATATTACACCCGTGAGGCACTTGAAGGCGTTAAGGATAATATTGTTCTTTTTGCAAACCGTGAGGGCTTGCAGGCACACGGCAAGAGTGCCGCAATCAGATTTGAGAAATAAGGTGAACCAATGAGCAGATTCCTTTCAAAAAATTATGACACCCTTGTTCCCTATGTTCCCGGTGAGCAGGTTAATGTTAAGGTTATAAAACTCAACACAAACGAGTCACCCTTTCCGCCTTCACCGAAGGTAAGGGAAGTTCTGAACGATGACGTTATAAACAAGCTCAATCTTTATTCGGACCCCGAGCTCAAAGAGCTTTGCAATGCCATAGCGGAGCAGTTTGATGTTACCCCCGATATGGTTTTCTGCGGCAACGGCTCGGATGACGTGCTTGCATTTGCGATTATGGGCTTTTGCGGCAGAGGCGGCAGGCTTTGCTGCCCCGAAATATCCTACGGTTTTTATCCCGTTTATGCCGATATTTTCGGAGTTGAGCTTGAACAGATACCTCTTAAAGACGATTTTTCCATTGATGCAAGCGATTATATCGGCAAGGGTAAAAATATTGTTATTGCCAATCCCAATGCCCCAACGGGTTTAACTCTCACATTTGATGAGGTTGAAAAAATCGTTTCATCAAACCCCGATAACGTTGTTATTATGGACGAGGCTTATATGGCATTCTGCGGTGAAAGCTGTATGGAGCTTGTTAAAAAATATAACAATCTGCTTGTTACCCGCACCTTCTCAAAAAGCCATTCTCTTGCAGGCTTGCGTGTGGGCTTCGGCATCGGCTCAAAGGAGCTTATTGCCGATTTGAACAAGCTTAAATTTTCATTTAACCCCTATAACATAAACACTCTTTCGGTCAAGGCTGCTGCGGCGGCTATTGCCGATAATGAATATTATGACGACAAAATCTCGCAGATTGTTAAAATCAGAGAAAAGGTTACGGCACAGCTTCGTGAACTCGGCTTCACCTGCACAAATTCAAAATCCAACTTCATTTTCGCAAGCAGCGATAAAATGCCTGCCCGCGAAATTGCCGCAAAACTTCGCGAAAAAGGAATTCTTATCCGTTATTTCAACAAACCGAAAATCGATAACTATTTAAGAATAACCGTTGGCTCTGCAGAAGATATGCAGACGCTTGTTAATACCCTTAAAGAAATATTGGAGGCATCGGAATGAGAGAAGCTGCCATTAAAAGAAAAACTAACGAAACAGATATAGACCTCTGGCTCGACCTTGACGGCACGGGCAAAAGCGAAATTGATACGGGCTGCGGTTTTCTTGACCATATGCTGGAGCTTTTCGCTCGCCACGGCAGAATGGATTTAAAGGTTAAATGCGTTGGCGATACTCACGTTGACTATCACCACACGGTTGAGGATGTGGGCATTGTTCTCGGTCAGGCATTCGCAAAGGCCGTTGGCGAAAAGAGAGGCATTTCACGCTACGGAAGCATAGTTCTTCCGATGGATGAAACTCTTATTCTTGCAAGCGTTGACATAAGCGGCAGAGCATATCTCAACTATGATGTTTCAATCCCCACCCCCGCTGTTGGCGGAATGGATACGGAGCTTGTTGAAGAGTTCTTTATTTCATTCGTTCGCAACAGCGATGTTACTCTTCATATCAAACAATTCTACGGCAAAAACAGCCACCACATAATTGAAGGAATTTTCAAATCCGTTTCAAGAGCACTCTGCAAGGCTGTTTTTGAAGATAAAACCCTCGGCGGTGAAATTCCCTCAACGAAAGGACTTCTGTAATGATTGCAATAATCGACTATGGCTGCGGCAATCTTTTTTCGCTTTCATCCTCGCTCAAAAGCCTCGGCATTGAGTGTAAAATAACAAGCGATAAGGAAGAAATAATTGCTGCGGATAAGATAATACTTCCCGGTGTGGGAGCCTTCGGCGATGCCGCAAAAAAGCTCCGTGACTGCGGAATGGCTGACCTTATAAAGGACCTTGCATCGCAAGGCAAGCCCATTCTCGGCATTTGCCTGGGTATGCAGCTTCTTTTTGAAAAAAGCTTTGAATACGGCTCACATATCGGTTTAGGGCTTATCAAGGGCTATGTTGGCCCTCTTGAAGGTCAGATACCCGCAGAGCTTAAGATTCCTCATATGGGCTGGAACAAACTCAATCTTGCAAAGGCAGACCCGATATTCAAATATATTGAGCCGGGCGACTATATGTATTTCGTGCACTCCTTCTATGCAAAAAACTGCATTGAAAACACTCTTGCTTTTGCGGAATACGGCGTTGCCGTGCCCGCTATAGTTAAAAGCGGAAGTGTTTACGGAATGCAGTTCCACCCCGAAAAAAGCGGAGCAAAGGGTCTTGCTCTTTTAAAGGCATTCTCAGAGTTATAAGGAGAATTAATATATGCAGATATTTCCCGCAACCGACATTCTCGGCGGCAAGGTGGTAAGACTGACAAAGGGCGATTATGCCAATGTTAAGATTTATGCCGATTCTCCCGCCGAAATGGCAAAGGAATTTATGAAAGCAGGTGCAACAAACCTGCATATGGTTGACCTTGACGGTGCAAAAGACGGCACTCCCGTTAATTTTGATGCCATCAAGGAAGCCGCAAAAATAAAAGACCTCCTCATTGAAGTAGGCGGAGGAATCCGTGATATGAAGAGGATTGAGGATTATCTTTCGCTCGGTGTCAAAAGAGTTATTCTCGGCACGGCAGCGGTAAGGAATTATCCGTTTGTTGAGGAGGCCGTTAAAGAATACGGCAATGCAATAGCGGTTGGCGTTGATGCAAAAAACGGCCTTGTTGCCGTTAACGGCTGGCTTGAAACAACAACGGTAAATTCCGTTGAATTCTGTAAAAAGCTTCGTGACAGCGGCGTTGCAACCGTTATTTACACAGATATTTCAAAAGACGGTATGCTTTCGGGCACAAATCTTGAAATATACGAAGAGCTCAGCAAAATAAAAGGTCTTGATATTGTTGCCTCGGGCGGCATAACCTTTATTGATGAAATAAAAACCCTTTCCGATATGGGCATATACGGTGCAATAGTGGGCAAGGCGGTTTATGAAGGCAAGCTTGACCTTAAAGAAGTGCTTGAAGCCGCAGGAGGTGCAAAATGATTACAAAAAGAATTATCCCCTGCCTTGATGTAAGAAACGGCAGAGTTGTTAAAGGCGTTAATTTTGAAGGTATTCAGGATGTTGCATCACCCGTTGAGCTTGCTCATTTCTATAACGACAGCGGTGCGGATGAGCTTGTTTTTTATGATATAACCGCTTCATTTGAGGGCAGAGCACTTTTTACAGACGCTCTCACTCAGGTTGCAAGCGAAATATTTATTCCGTTAACTGTTGGCGGCGGCATCAACACTCTTGAGGATTTTGACAGAGTGCTCAAATGCGGTGCAGATAAGGTTTCGGTAAATTCGGGTGCAATAAAAGACCCTTCAATCATTGAAAAGGCTGCAAAGAAATACGGCGACCAATGCGTTGTGCTTTCAATGGATATCAAAAGAGTTGACGGCTCATTCCATATTTTCAGCAAGGGCGGCAGAATTGATACGGGC
Source organism: uncultured Clostridia bacterium (assembly GCA_937880805.1). Classification (GTDB taxonomy): domain Bacteria; phylum Bacillota; class Clostridia; order Oscillospirales; family Acutalibacteraceae; genus CAG-177. The sequence goes on along the minus strand of CALGRR010000011.1, from coordinate 9,624 downwards.
ATTGATGCTCTTGAATGGGCAAAGATGGGCGAAAACAACGGTGCGGGCGAGCTTGTTGTTAACAGCATTGATACAGACGGAGTCAAGCAGGGCTTTGACCTTGAAATGCTTCAGAAAATCAGCGACCTTGTTTCAATTCCCGTTATTGCAAGCGGCGGTGCGGGAAAGAAGGAAGATTTTCTTGACCTTTTCAAAGCAGGCTGTGCAGATGCAGGCCTTGCCGCTTCGATTTTCCACTTCAAGGAAGTCAATATTATGGATTTGAAGCGTTACCTTAACGATAACAACATAGAGATGAGGATATAAAAATGGTTGAACTTAAATATAACAGCGACGGACTTATTCCTGCAATAGTTCAGGATTTCCGCACAAAGAAAGTGCTTATGCTTGCATATATGAATGCAGAAAGCCTTGATATAACGATGAAAGAAGGCAAAACCTGCTTCTATTCACGCAGCCGCAAATGCTTATGGCGTAAGGGTGAAACCTCGGGCAATACCCAGCAGGTTGTTTCAATCCGCACAGATTGCGATAAGGATACTCTGCTTATTGAGGTTATCAAAGCGGGCCCCGCCTGCCACACGGGCAGCGAAAGCTGTTTCTTTGAGGATATTGTAACAAGCGGGCAGGAAGAGTTTTCATACGAAAGTCTTTATCAGATGCTTGTTGGCAGAAAGATTGAGAAAAAAGAAGGCTCATACACAACCTATCTTTTCGAGAAAGGCATTGATAAAATCCTCAAAAAGGTTGGCGAAGAATGCACCGAGGTTATTATCGGAGCAAAGGGCGGCGATAAGGCGGAAACTGTTTATGAAATTGCCGATTTGCTCTATCATATAACTGTTATGATGATTGAAATGGGCATCAGCATTGACGAGGTTACCGCAGAGCTTGCAAAGCGTCACATAGTTGACCATAAGGTTAAGCAGGAAAAAATGCAGTAAAAACAAATTAAGCGATGTAAAGTGTTTTAACTTTACATCGCTTTTCTTGTTTTATTTCATTGCACTGCTGTTGATTACAAAATTAAGAATATCGGCAGCATTCTTCTGAAGCTCGCCCAGAGTTATGCCGTTTGGCTGACCGAGAGTTTTAAGCAAAGTGCCGTCGGGCTTTTTCTTATTTACTCTTCCGCCGCCGGGCATAAGCACGTTAACACCTGCTCTTACTCTGTAAGCCTGATCGCACATTTCGGGGAATTCGGGTGATTTTGATGAACGCATCCACCAATCGGTCATAACGCAGCCTTTATATCCCCATTCCTTTCGCAGAATTCTTTCGCAAAGCTCATAATGATAATGACCCCAGACACCGTTAATCTTGTTATATGATGTCATTATATTCCACGGCTGTGCGGTTTTTACGCAGATTTCAAAGCCCTTGAGATAAATCTCACGCAAGGCTCTTTCGGAAACTCTTGAATCGTTATGTGTTCTGTTGGTTTCCTGATTATTGCAGGCGAAATGCTTGGGACAAGCCGAAACGCCCGCCTTCTGGATTCCGCTTACAACCGCCGATGCCATAAGACCCGTTACTACGGGATCTTCTGAGAAATATTCAAAGTTTCTGCCGCAAAGCGGATTTCTGTGGATATTCATACCCGGTGCAAGAAGCACATCTGAGCCGTGATCTTTCATTTCAAGACCAACCTGATAATAAAGGTCTTTTACAAGCTTTGTATTCCACGAGCAGGCAAGCTCCGTGCCTATGGGGAGAAGCGATGAACGCTGCTTCAGACGGATGCCCGAGGGGCCGTCGGTTGTTGTTACGGGCGGCACACCCTTCTGACGAAGCGACGGAAGAACTCCGCCGAAAACGCCCGCATTGCCCGGTGCACCGAGGGGACTGCCCATTATGTAGTCGCCTCTGCTGATTGCTTCAAGCTCATCATTTGAAAGCTGCGAAACAAACTGCTGCATTGTTATTCTGCCCTCTTTAACATCTCGAAGAAGATAGAATCTGCCTTCCGAGGGTGTTGCTTCGGGAAGAGAATTAAGAATAATCTGTTTTAAATCGTATTTTGCGGTTGTAACGCTCTGCCAGCTCTTTCTTCCGTTTTCATCAGCCTTGAGGCGGTCAAAGCTTTCTTTGGGTGCGGCAGTCTGTGAAAGCCTTTCAACTATCTCGCTCTTCGCCTGCTCATATTCACAGCAAAGCTTTGCCGAACGGACATCCGAGCCAACATAGATTTTATAAAGTCCCTTTTCGAGAACATAGGCAAAATTGGTTTCGTCATCATATGATGCCATTCGCTTAACTGAAAGCTCAAATGCCATTTTATCGCTTTCACCGGGCTGAAGCTCTCTTGTTTTGCCGAAGGCAAGAAGCGAGCGTGAGGGCTTGCCGAGCTTGCCGCAAGGTGCCTCAAAATAAGCCTGAACAACCTCTTTGCCTGCTTTATAGCCAACATTTTTTACATTTGTATAGACATAAAGGCAGTCATTTGCGTATATGCATTTTTCAACTGTTATTTCAAAATCGGTATAGCTTAAACCGAAGCCGAAGGGATAGAGAACTCTGTCCTTCGCAAAGGTTTCAAAATATCTGTAGCCAACATAAATATCTTCTTTATAGCAGTTGAAATCCTTGTTTCCGAAGGAATCGCTTGAGGGATAATCATTATAGTTAATTGCGATTGTATCGGTCAGCTTGCCACTCGGCGAAACCTTGCCCGAAAGAACATCGGCAACTGCATTTCCGCTTTCCATACCGCTTTGCCATACATAAAGAATGGAAGAAATTCTGCTGCCGTAGGATTCGATTTTTGACATATCCATTATGCTGCCGCAGTTGAGAAGCACAACAACCTCGCGGAATTCGCCCGTTACGCTGTCGAGCATCATTATTTCTTCATCGGTAAGATAATAGCTGCCTTTTTCGAGCTTGTTTTCTCTGTCCTCGCCTGCTGCTCTGCCGATAATTACAATCGCCGTATCGGAATTCTTTGATGCCTCTCTTGCAAGCTCACGGCTTACGGGCATTTCGTCATAGCACATAGGCCAATGACCCCAGAAGCCGTCATCAACGGGATTTTCCCTGCACCATTTTTCGTATATTTCAGCAAGATTCTTGTTAACATTAATACCTGCATCTGCGAGTCCCTGCATAAATCCGATTTTATAGGGAGCATTAACATCGCCGCCTGAGCCGTAGCCAACATAAAACCAATCATTCTGCACTCTGCCGAAAACAGAAACGGTTTTATTCTCGGCAATCGGCAAAACCGAATTATCGTTTTTGAGCATAACAATGCCCTCTGCACCAACCGCCCTGCAAAGAGCCTTCATTTCTTCGTTGGGCTGATAGCTGTCGTTGGCATATTCCGAGGTATCCTGCGAGGTTGAGGCAATAACCTTATTAACAACCTTTCCCACAAGATTGAATGCTTTCTTTTTAAGGTTTTTCATAACATCACATCCGCAAATTAATACATAAAATATACCACATTTTACCTGTTTCGTCAATAAAAAAGCTCCGCTTCCGCAAAACGGGAAGCGAAGCATAGCTTATTCGAGGGAAGAAAGCATTTTCATAAGATTATCATAGAAGCTGCGGGTCTGCTGCTTATCCGCAAAAAGACCGATAGCCGTTCCGTGGTCTCCTTTCTGAATAGGCATAATATTCCATATTCCCTTTTCGGCATCCTTGCCCTCATACCATTTATGCGGACTGCCCTCGGGATACAGTGCGGATGTAACATTCACAAGCCCGTCATTGGGAAGCCAGCTTTCATCAAAGGTTATTTCCGAATCGTCATCGGTAAATTCACCGAGTCTAATCAATGCATTGCCCGTCATTGACATAAGGAAAAAGTCGGAATTCTTTGTTTTATATTTGCCCTTAACCTTCTCGGTTGAATCAAAAGCATATGAAAAATAATAAACATTTTTGCTTATTTCAATCATATTGCTGAGCTCTTTGGCTCCCTTGGGGCTGATTGCGTAATCAATGCTGTCATTCGTATCATAGAATTTTTTGAAGCTCTTGGAAAGCTTCGGAGCATTCTTTTCGCCGGGAATTTCGGTAATTCCGAAATGCTCAAGGTGAAAATCAACAAGCTTGCCGTTGAGTGCAGACCTTCCGAAAACGCTTGCCCAGGCAGTTACCCCCGCTTTAAACAAGGGCTTGAGATGCTTTTTGATAACATATGTGTATGCCGTGCTTCCGTTATGAGGGGTGCAGAGCGTTGTGCAGCTTTTTATGTATTGCTCCTTACCGCCTTTGAAAAGCTCGGATGCATCTTCGCAGGCGGCAACCTCATCGGGTGCACCGTTGGTCATCAGGTGAGTAAAGGTTTTTATGCACGCTCCGCCGTAGCTGTGACCGATAAGATGCAGCCTTATATTTTCTTTATCGCCGTTAAAATTTTTGATAATTGATTTCTTATATTCTCTGCCGTAACGTTCGTGAGAATATTTTTTGCTGTGAACAACGCCGTAGTCAATAGCCTTGCCCGTAAGCTGTGCATAAAGCTCACAAGCCTGATCCCACGCACTTGACATAGGTCCTACAGATGCGGCATAGCATTCATAGCCCTTTTCGGTAAGATACTCCATAAGGTCGCCCGTTGTTGCACCCCAATAAGGTGCGTGGCTGTTTATGCCTTCTCCGCAGCCCCAGCCAAACATTCCGTGAACAAAAACAAAAATCTCTCTTGTTGTCGTTTTTTCCATAACGGCAAGACCTCCGCTTTTTTGTGAATTATCAAATACTTTTTCCACAGCTTTCACCTCCGATGAAATCAGAATATATATATTATTATATCACATAATCAACCGCAACTCTCGCTTCTCTTACCGAGTGCATATAGGTTTTAACAACTGAGCAATGATACGGGTCGTTCTGATAATTCTCAAGAGCTTTTGCATCGTCGAGCACAACCTGAAGAATAATATCGTATGACCTTTCGGAATGCAGAAAATCAACGCCCACCTCAATTTCTCTTATCTGAGGCACGTTGCCCTGCATTGAAAGAAGAACCTCTTTTGCCTTAAGACAGTTTTCTTCTGTGTTATCTTTTAATTTAAAACAAACTATGTGTTTAATCATCTTTCATTCTCCTTATCAAATATAAATATATTATACCATATTTATCCGATTTTTTCAACCAAACAATTCTTCACCGATTCTCTTGCTCTGATCCGCATTATTCAAGCCGAATATGCATTCAACAATTATCTTTGAAATCTCGTCTATAGGTTTTTTGCAGCCTTCCTTAACCCATTCAAAGCTGATTGCCGTTATTCCGTTCAGATAATACATTATCACATATTTTCTGTCTTCTTCGGGATAATTGAATCTGTCAAGAATCGGGTTGAATATATTTTCAAACAGTCGACCGTAAACACTTTCAAAATCAAAAGATTTTATATGGTTCAATGCAGTAGAAAAAATCTCATTATTGTCTTTGATATAAGATAAATATGGTGTCAGATATTTACTGTTAATAAAGTTCAGCTCATTCAGTTCGCAGTTTGTCAGATTATAATAAACAGACCTTGTATCCTCAGCAAAATAAGATAAGAAGCCTTCTAAAATAAATTCCGTTGTTTCAACAAGCAAATCACACATATTTTCATAATGAAGATAAAAAGTGGATCGGTTTACTCCCGCATTTTCGCACAATTCGCTTATTGTTATATATTCAAACGGTTTCTTTTTAAGCAAAGAAATTAACGCAAGGTTCATCTTTTTTGCGGTGTTGAAATATTTGCTTTCCGATTTATTCATCATTGCTTCTCCTTGCGTTGATTTTCACAGATTATTCCTCGCTTATCTGGCGGGCAAGCTCCACTATTTCAAAAGCATACTTTGCTTTTCCTTTTTCAAGAAGTCTTTTATATATGGGGTAATTGATGCCGCAGCCGATAAATCCTATTATACCTATTATAATACCCAGAACCATACTTAATGTGCCGCTGCCCAAAACCTGCATTGCAAAGCACATTCCCGTTCCGACTATCAGTGTTGAAATTATGCCGAAGGTGTAAGTGAAAATCGTTGCAGGCAGTTTTGCTTTGCTGTCAAGCTTTTTCAAGGCAATTATTTTTGAATTATCCTTCGGCACATAATCCTTTGCTATAGCTTCTGCTAAAATTTTATCTGTGTTCATTTTAAGAACCTCCTTTTTCTTCAGTCAAATTATAAAGGAAACAACTTTTAAAATGAACAACAAACATTTCTCAAAATGTTGATTTTAGAAAAATTTCAGGGATTAAAAAGAAAATTCCGCAAAATTATCTCTAATTTTGCGGAATATATTAAAACATTTTTATAATCAGATTACTGATTGTCTTTACCCTTGATTATGTCATTAATCATAATATAAAACTGATCATCCTCAAAGCCGCTTTCGTTTGCCTTTGCGGGCTCTTTAGCCGCCTCGGGAGCTGCTGCAGGAGCTGCAACGGGAGCAGGAGTTCCGAAATGAGGAATTGAAGGAGCAGCAGGTGCTGCGGGAGCAACGGGAGCTGCGGGTGCTGCAGGAGCTGCAACGGGTGCTGCTGCGGGAGCTGCTGCCTTGGGAGCTACTGCTGAAAGGAAGGGGTTAGCTGCCTTTTCGGGCTCCTTTGCAACTGAATCAAAACCGGTAGCAATAACGGTGATAACCATTTCATCATCAAGATCGGGATCAAATGCAATACCCCAAGTGATGTTTGCGTCCTCGTGAGCCTTTGCTGTGATGATTTCTGCTGCATTCTCAACATCTTCAAGGTCAACATCATCAGAAGCTGTAATGCTGATGATAACGCCCTTTGCACCTGCAATTGAGGTTTCAAGAAGCGGGCTTGAAACTGCTGCGTTTGCTGAGCACTCTGCCTTGTCTTTGCCCTTTGCACGACCAACGCCCATATGAGCATAGCCTGCATCCTTCATTACGCTTGTAACATCTGCAAAGTCGAGGTTGATAAAGCCGGGAATCTTGATGAGCTCTGAAATGCTCTTAACGCCCTGAAGAAGAACTTCGTCTGCCTCTGCAAATGCTTCTGCAATGGTCTTCTTTCTATCGTCAAGTGCACGGAGTCTGTCGTTAGGAATAACGATAAGGCTGTCTACGTGCTCTGCAAGCTTTGCGATACCTTCCTGAGCCTGGAGCATTCTTCTGCGGCCTTCAAATTTGAAGGGCTTTGTTACAACACCGATGGTGAGGCAGCCCATTTCTTTTGCAACCGAAGCAATAACGGGAGCTGCACCGGTACCTGTGCCGCCGCCCATACCTGCGGTGATGAATACCATATCTGTGCCCTTAAGAGCATCAGCGATTGAATCTTTGCTTTCTTCTGCAGACTTAGCACCGATTTCGGGCTTGCCGCCTGCACCCTGACCGTGAGTTGACTTTTCACCGATCTGGATTTTATGAGTTGCTTTTGAGTGCACAAGAACCTGCTTATCGGTGTTAACTGCGATGAATTCAGCACCGAGAACACCTGAGGTTATCATTCTGTTAACAGCGTTTCCGCCGCCGCCGCCAACACCGATTACCTTTATCTGCACTGCACTTTCAAAATCGTTATCAATTTCAAATGCCATTGCTGTGACCTCCTATACTTTTAGAAAACTATATATTTAAACAGAATTATGTTACCACATATTTATTAAAAATACAAGAAGAAATTGAAAAAATCTCATCAAATTGCAAGTTTTTTTACAATTTAAATGAGATTTTTGTTTTTTTATCGGATTTATAACAAGATTATAATTAATTTTCCAATTAAAAATTAAAAATCAATCTTCCGCCTCGGTTGTTTCTTCTTCATCCTCTTCTGCACTTTCGGATTCATCTTCGGTTTTTTCAGGTTCATCTTCTTCGGGCTCTTCACCTGAGCTTATTCCGAGATGTGCCGCCAATTCGGGAATATCCCTTATATCGGAAGAATAGATATAAGCCGACTGAGCTATGGTAATATCCATAATGCCGGTTTTGCCGCTGTCTATGGCATTTTCTTTTTCAATCGTTCTTACAAACATTGATGCCTTTGCTTTTATATTCTGTGCATCTCCGAATTCAACAAGAATTCTGTCTTCATAGATAAGATAAATATCTGTAAGCGATTCAACATTAATTGCCGTGATACCCGTGAGTCCGCTTTCTGAAACCGTTGAAGCAATATCGTTGAGAACATTCAGAACCTTATCTTCAGCCAATTCTTCTTTCTCATTTTTTTCAACAAAGGCAAGGGTTTCGCCTGTTTCGGCTTTAACGGGCATCTGACCCTTTACGGGAACAATACCCTCGGGCACTCCGCCCGAAAGGCTGAGCACCTTGAATTCATCGTTTGTTATTGCATAAATATTGCCCGATGTTTCAATGGCGTATGCCATACCCGATTCTTCAAAGCGGATAACAAGCTTATCGGGAAGCTTTTTTGTTATCCTGACATTTTTCAGGAAGGGCAGCTTTCTTTCTGCCGTTTCTTCCGCTTTATCAAGATTTATAAATATAAGGCTTTTGTTAAGCTCTATTCCGCTTGCTTCAATAACCTCCTGATGCGTATACATACTGCTTTCACTCTGAACATCAAAGCTCTTCACTCTGAAAATGAACAGAGAGGTTATCCCGCCTACCAGTGCAACTATAAAAAGCACAAAAACGCTCACAACAAGAGCAAGACGCATTTTTCTTTTTTTAGCTGCACGCTTTTTTCTTATTTCTCTTTCTTCCGGAGTTAAATTTTCCTTTTCCATTCCTGTTCCACCCGTTTTTATTCTTTTTTAATTTTTGCTCCGAGCTGTGCCAAATCATTTTCTACTTTCTCAGATAAAGGTATATCGGAGTTGATCAGATAATAATTGCAAAGACTTTCAATACCGGTTTTACCTTTGGTGGAAAAACCGATAATATGAGAAAACAAATTGGCATAAGGATATACGCGTTCTTCTGTTTCGCCGTTGGATTCGGTATAAGCCAATTTGTCGCCATTGCGATCGTATATAGTACCACGTGTATTCTCAGAAGCAAGGATAGCCTGTCTGGCATTATAACTGTTATTCAACAATTCTTGCTCATTATCACGTACATATACGCATAAATACCCTATCATTGCGAGAAAAATACCGGTAAACACAAAAGATAAAAGTATAATCTCACGGTTTCTGGTTGATTTTTTACGAGGATATTTAGTTGTATTATTCTTCGTCTTCCTCATCTTCGTCTTCAAAATCATCATCCTCATCTTCTGCAAGAGTTTCATCCTTCGCACGAAGAATAATACCCTGCATAATCATAAATATTACGATACTTACCAAAACACTGCTTCCACCGTAACTGACAAACGGTAAGGTAACACCGGTAAGCGGAATAAATTTGATACCGCCTCCGACGGTCAAAAATACCTGGAAAATATACATAACACCAAGTCCGACACTTACAAGTCTGTAATACGGATCCTGAAGCGCCATTGCATTTTTCATAAATGTCAGGAATGCTGCTACGCAGATTAAAAGCAAACAAACCGAAACCAGAACACCCATTTCTTCAGCTATTGCAGAAAAAATAAAATCCGATTCCACAAACGGTATGTCATCAGGAACCCCCTTCATCAGGCCGGTTCCGAAGAATCCTCCGCATGCGATTGCAAAAAGAGACTGTGTAATCTGATAACCTTCTTTGTCAATAACACTGAA
>CALGRR010000010.1 GCA_937880805.1 uncultured Clostridia bacterium | reverse complement strand
CTGAAGAAGAGGAAGAAAAGAAAAATCCTCTTTGGTGGCTGTTTATGCTCATCGGTGCAATCATCGGTGGTGCTCTCGGCTTCGGAATACCCCACGCAATCCGCTCAAACAAACAGCGTAAAGAGGATGAAAAGAGATTGTGATATTTATAAGATATAAGCATATCTAATTTCTAAAAATCACGTTTAGCCTGTAATAAAAATAAAACAAAGGAAGTCTTACAACTTATTTTAAATGTTTGTAAGGCTTCTCTTGTTTTGTATGTAATGATTTGATTATTTAAAGCGTTGATATATAAGGGTGTTTTGTCAGATTTTTTGAATCTGAATATCAGATGACCTTGATGGTTAAAAATGGGGGTTATGCATTACATAGCTTTTAAATTACACATAAAGCAGTTCAGAGAAGGCGATTTCTTCGGCTTGAGATTTGCAGGAACTCATAAGATAAATCCATTTCGTTTGGACAGTTTTTTTGTTGTGCCTGCAGTGGTTATTATTTTATACACAAGGTAGATATTTTTCATAACAAACACATCAACTAATTCGCTGTTATAACCAACACACAAATGTCAAAAGGCGTATCGGAAACGGATGCGCCTTATTTTTACACAAAAACATTGTAGTTTTGCACAAATAAAAACATCGGATTTTGTTAAAAACAGAGAAACTTCAGAAAAGGTCCGATATTTTGAAAATTCTTGCGTAACATTTTTGTTTTTTTGTCATATATATATGAATTTAAAATTTTAAAACGCAATTATAAAAATTGGAGGTAATTTTAATGATTAATTTAAAAGAAGTGTTTTTTGGATTTAGCGATGCCGACAAAGAAGCAAGCAGAAATCCCAACACGTTTAAAGAAGTGTTTTTTGATCCTCACGGATATCTGCATGAACTTATAGACGGAGATCGGTTTCTTGTAATCGGAAGAAAAGGTGATGGAAAAACCGCATATGGTGCTCAAATCAAGCTGTTGTCTAATGATAGTGCTTGTAGTTTTTATGCATATCAAAGGTCATTAAACAATTTTAACAATTCAACTTTTGAAAAAATAAAAGCAAATAATGATTTGGGTGGTAATCATTACATATCATTCTGGAAATGTGTTATTTTGATTGAATGTGTAAGAATGATTAATAAATTCGAACCTACAATTCAATTAGAAGAATTTACTGATATAGTATCTGCCTTAAATGATCAAGGTTTTTTTAATTTTGATAATGATATTGCTACAACAATTATAAAGCTGATTGAATCGGATACATCATTGGATATAAAAAGTGTGTTCAAGCACTCAAGAAGACATGAATATGATAAAGAATTAAAGGGCGCAGATGAAATATTTTCTGCAATATTGAATTCAATAAAAAATTTATATCTCCATAAGAAATTTATATTTATCATTGATGGGTTAGATGATATTCTTAATAATTCTGAGTACAAGCCAGAAATAATAACAGGATTGATAAGAGCTGTTGATTTTATTAATGAGATTATGCTTAAACAGACTCTTAATTTAAAAATTATTATTCTAATTCGCGATGACATATATAATTTGTGCCGAGATGCAAATTTGTCAAAAATAACAAGAGATTCAGGTATAAGACTATCATGGAACATTAAAGACGAGCCATATAAATCAGATTTAATAAAGCTTGTTAGCAAAAGAATAGATGTTGTTTCCGGAATGGAAAATTCATTCGAGGATGTTTGGAAAGATATTTTTCCTTCGGATGTTGATGGTAAGGATACACTAGATTATGTTCTTAACAATCTGATTTACCGACCTAGAGATATTTTGCAATTTTTTATTGAGGCACAAAAAGAGTTTGAAGAAGGCGAAAAGTTCACCTCAGAAAAAATTAAAACAATTCTTTCAAGATATTCGGACGAATATTTTGTTGATGCGATGAAAGATGAGCTTACAGGTTTTTTTCCGGACAATATAGTTACTAAATTGCCGGATGTATTATCAAGAATCGGATCAAGATATTTTTACTTGGAGGATTTTAAGGAAGAGTGTAAAAACTATTCCGATTTTGAAAATGTATCAAAAATTGAAATCTTGGAGAAACTGTTTGCTGCCGGATATATCGGTCAGCATAGACCGAGAGACGATAGGGATTTAACTGTATTTTCATTTAGAAACTCTCGAGAAAAATTTGATGCATCACATGAATGCATACTTCACAGAGGTCTAATGAGAGCATTAACTATTTAATTGTAATGTTTAGGTATTCATATTAAAAAACAAAAGGAGTGCGTAATTTATGCGTAAGAGTTTAATTATTCGTTTGTTATCATGCTTTCTCGTTGTGCTTATGTTGGTGACAACATTCCCTATGAGCGGTATGGTAGCTTTTGCTGAAGAAGTTTCGTGGACTTTAAACGAAAAAAACGATAAGCCTTCAACAATTAAGAAACCTTCGGATGAGATCACTGCAGAAGACCTCAGGGATCCTCTGCCATCTGTTGAAATAAAAAACGAAGATGTTTCAGGTGTTCTTGTTGATGTTGGCGAGTATTATAAAACATATCTTGATGAAACCGGCACATACACTTCGGTTATATCCAACATTCCCAACTACTATACAGACGACAAAGGTAACATTAACGCTTATGATAATACCCTTGTCGAAGAAAATCATCTTTTTTCCTCAGATGAGATTACAAATAAAGCCAGTAATATTGATGTATCATTTTCTGAAAAATTTGATTCTGAAGGTATCAGCTTTGAGTTTGATGATACAAAGATATCTCTTGTTCCGATTGATGGTGACTATTCGGCATACTCAGCGGTTGATAATGCAATTCGCTACAATAATGTTTATGACGGTATAGATGTTCAGTATACAGTCAGTGAACTTGGGGTAAACGAATATATTATTCTCAATAAATTTGTTGACAAAAACAGCTTTTCATATGTTGTTGAGTCAAATGGCAATACAGTTGAACTTCTCGATAATGAACTGATTGTTAAAAAGCCAGGTTCTACAGCAGTGGCATATACGATTTCTGCACCGTTTATGTCAGATGCAGCAGGAGAAATCAGCCCTAACATTAAACTTACATTTGAAGATAACATTCTGACGGTTACTGCTGATTCTGAATGGCTTTCAGACCTTAACCGTGCATATCCCGTTATTATTGACCCTGATATTTCCACCAACGGGGAATTGACAACCAGAACAGTTAAGGCTGGCGGACTTTATGCCAGTGATAAGTATGGCTACGCAGGATGGATTGATAACGATGCGACGGGAAACATGGGCGTTATAGGTTCTACAAAGTTTATGATAGAAATCGGAGATTCGTTTTTTAAAGACGTCCCCGACGGAATTATTGTAAAAAATGCAACTTTATACATACACCAGTATGGCGGAATCTACAACAACAGATATGGCCAAAAAGTCCAGAATAATTTAAATTGTTATCGAATAGGCACTCCGTGGAGTTTTGATACCATAAAGTATGACACGCAGATTGAACGCTTTTTCCTGGATTCTGAGCCTAACAGAGGTTCATCCGGCGATGCAGGTAAGAAATCTTTTGATATTTCGGAAGCAGTAACAGCATGGTGCAACGGAGAAGCGGAACAGTACGGTTTGTGTATTGATGTCAGCGATGGCGCTACCGGAAGCGGTGCTGCGTTTTATACTGAGAAATCGGGTAATGCCGGTGGGCAGGGTGGCTTTGACCCCACAAAGATGCCTAAGATTACCGTCTCTTATGAGTTGCCTAATCCGGTTCCTGATGACTATTCACTTGCATCAACGACAATTAACTTAAGAACGCTCACTAAATCAAGTATTGACGGTACATTAGCGTTTCAGGGAATATTTGCTGACGGTCTCGCAACTCCATATTCAGCAGTGCACTATTGGATGAGCGATGATTCTGTAACATATCAGAATGCTACTGTCAGTGCAATAAAGCAGATGCATTATCCCAACTCCATTTCAGAAAAAGATAAGGATATCTGGAATCAGTTACCGGAAGGAACAACAAAATACAGAAGATTTGAATCAAACTGGCAGACCCTTTATCCTTTTGTGAATCCTGAATACAACAAAGTGTATCAGTTTTCTGCACAGGCTTCAAAAGAAAATTCTTCCGGCAACATTGCCGAAAGCGATAAATTCCTTGTTTACAAAATTACTCAGTATGATAATTTGCAGAATATAGCTAATTACTATGGTGTTCCGTTATCGAAAATTGCAAAAGACAATAATGTACAAGATATGCTTCTTGTTGAAAACAACACTATAGTTATTATAAACCCTTCTCAAAATCTCGATAAGCCCTATAATCCGCCCGCTTTAAGCGACGATGATAAGCGCAAAATTGACGGTATGCTTATAGGCAGAGGAAAACATTGCGAGTTCGGGTTTGAACCTGTAAATCTTAATACCGGTAACTTCTATATGGATCAGACGGATATTTCCATATCTGATCTGAACGGTGAGTTTGCCATTAACAGAAGTTACAATTCAAAAAGTGCCGCTGTCAACAGCGTTTTTGGCAGAGGTTGGCAGTTTGATTTTGCAGAGCAGCTTTCAAAACGTTCAGACGGAACAATAGCATACAGAAGAGGTGACGGAAGCACTATTAATTTCTATCCCGACAGCAATGGAAATTATATCTGCGATGCAGGATATTATCTTGATATGACCGCTGTTGTTATCGGAACAAAGACTGCAAGCTTTGATGGTATCTCATCGGAAAATATCGATAACGATAACATAGAAGCAACCGAAAAATATTATACAGAAACAGTAACATACAACGTGTATGAATATGAAATCAAAAATTCTTCTGGTGAAGTTCGCCGTTTTAGCAGCGATGGCCGTTTGATTTCTGTAACCGATAAAAAAGGCTTTAAGACTACTTTCAATTATAATGATAACGGAATGCTGTCTTCAATTATTTCTGCCGGCGGAATCGAATATGGTATCAGCTGTGATTCTATGGGGAAAATAACCGCTGTTTCTGTTCCCGGCGGCACAATAAGATATACCTACAATGAGGCTGGAGATCTTGTAACATATACAGATGAAAACGGCAACTCAACAGTGTATAACTATGATTCCGAACACCGTATGACTTCATGGATCGATGCTGACGGAAATGTTGTTACAAGCAACACTTATGACGCTGAAGGAAGAGTTGTTATACAGAAAGACGCTGAAGGAAACACAACAAAATTCGTATATAGCGACGGAAAGACAACCATTACTGATGCCAATAACAACACAACCATCTACAATTATGATGATCAGTACAGAACAACCAGCATCGTTTATTCAGACGGCACTTCAGAAAAGAACGAGTATGATAATAATAACAATCTCATAAAAACAACAGATAGGTCCGGTAATTATGTATCTTATGTTTATAATTCAGATGGTCTTGTTGTAAAAGAAACCCGTTCCATTGACGGTGCATCACGTTCATACGAATACAACGAAAACAACGACGTTGTAAAATTTACCGACTATGACGGAAAAAGCACTGTATCTACATATGGTGAAAAAGGAAATCTTGTTTCCACAACAGATAAAAACGGAAATACCGAGAAGTATGCTTATGATGAAAAGCACAGAGTAATATCAACAACAGACAAAAACGGAAATACAACAAAGTTTACATACGGTGATATCTGGGCTTCATCTGTTACAGATGCAAACGGTAATACTGCCGAATATTATTACAACGGCAGAGGTCAGGTTGTTTCCACGGTTAATGCTCTCAACGAAACAACCCGTTATATGTATGATGCAGCAGGCAGAAAAATCGGTGTTCAGTATGAAGACGGAACAACCGAAACATATTCTTATGACAAATCCGGGACACTAAAATCATTAAAATCCGCCAATGACAAGGTGTACAGATATACTTATGACGGAATCGGAAATACTTTGTCTGTAACAGATCCCGCAGGTGGTGTAACCAATTACACATATGACGGTCTTTATAATAAGATATCCTCTGAATATCCCGATGGCAGTATTGAAAAAACTACATATGATGCCTTTGGCAATAAGCTCACAGTTACGGATGCCGAAAATAACACTGTGACATATTCATATGATACGGCAAACAACATTCTTTCATCAACTGATGCCAACGGCAATGTTACAAACTATACATATGATATGCGTTTTAATAAACCCTCAACATCGGTAGATGCTTCAGGTGCAAAAACATCATATGAATATGACGCCGTTGGTAATCTTGTATCAATTACTTATTCAAACGGTTCCGTTCAATCCTATAAGTATGATGCTAACGGCAATGTGCTGCAGTCTGTTGCACCGAACGGTCTGGTTGTTGATTATGAGTATGACGCGCTCGGAAACAAAATCGCAGAGAAGAACAATGTGGGCACATCAGCATCATATGAGTTTGACAATGTATATAACATCACAAGTGTAACGCTCAATAAAGAAGCGACAACTTCTTACACATACGATGCACTTGGCAGAGTGTTAACCGAAACTGATGTTTTGGGATCGGTCAAGTCATTCAAATATGATACAAAAGGAAATGTTGTTTCCGAAACTAACGCTTTGAATCAGGAAATTGCATACACCTATGATGGCGTTGGCAACGTTCTCACCGAAACAGATTCAAACGGTGGTGTCACCACATATGAGTACGATGCTCTCGACAGAGTAGTAAAGACGACTGATGCTCTCGGAAATTCAACTTATATCGAATATGACAGCATTGGAAACAACACCGCAGTTCTTGATGCTCTTGGAAACAAGACAGAGAATATATTCAATAAAACTGGCTTGACAATCACATCAAAGGCTCCCAATGGCGGTATAACGGAGTTCAAATATGATAAGAACGGCAACCTTATTGCTACAACGGATGCCGAAGGATATGTTTCTACTGTTGAATACGATTCAATGAATCGCATAGTAAAAACAACAGATCCTCTCGGTCTTATAACTGAATATTCATATGACAGTATGGGTAATCTTATTGCCGAAAAAAACAACAATGGTGTCAATAACTCATATGCGTTTGATGCCGTAGGCAATATGATTAGCAGCACAGATGCTCTTGGCCAGAAAAACATATATTGCTATGATTTGAACGGTAACCTTGTTGAAATGAAGTCGTATGACGGAACATCGACAAAATACACATACGATCTTTATAAAAATCGTACTTCCGTAACTTATCCGGACGGTTCAGAAGATAAGTATACATATGACCTTGCCGGTAATGTTATAGAGATGTCTAAAAACGGCAGAGTATACTCATATGAGTTTGATAAGATTAACAGAGTTTCATCTGTGACAGACCCTCTGAATCAAACAACATCTTACGAGTATAACATCTATGATCTTGTAACCAAAACAACAAATGCGGATGGTACGGTCAAGATAAACACCTACGATAAGGTTGGTAATCTCGTTAAGAGTATCGATGAAAACGGTAACCCAGTCTCCTTTGAATACGATGCTGTCTATAGATTGAAAACTGCAACTTATGCAAATAATTCATCAAATACATATACATATGACAGCGTCGGCAATCTTCTTTCGTTTACTGATAATAATGGAAACAAAACTCAGTATAAGTATTCTCCTCTCGGATATGTTACAGCAATGAGAAATGCTAACGGAGCCGTAACAGACTACGTTCGCGACGCTTCAGGCAATGTTCTGACAGAAACAGATGCGCTTGATAATTCGACAAAATATACATATTCTAAAGCGGGTCAGCTTCTCACCCAAACTCTTCCTAACGGCGCTGTATATACCACAGAATACGATGCACTCGGAAGGACAATCAAAACTACGGAACCTGTTTCTCTCAGCAAAACATATAAATATAACGCTAAAGGCGATGTTGAGTCTGTAACCGATCAGTCTGGCAGAGTAACAAGTTATATTTATGATGTTATGCATCGAGTTACAACCAGCACCGACGCAAAAGGAAATGCCACAAAATTTGTCTATGATGCTAACGGCAACCTTTCAAGTCTTATTTCTGCTACTGGTTCGGTTGTTCAGTACACATATAATAAAGTTGACCAGGTTACTTCCGAACTTGATCCCGCCGGCAAACTTTCTGAATACTCATATGACCCGGTAGGCAACCTCACAAGCATTACCGAAACGGGCGGAAGAGTTACATCTTATACCTATGACAAAGTTGGTAACATTCTTTCAGAAACAAATGCCAAAGGTAATAAGAAAACATATTCATATGACTTTGTATATAATCTGATATCCGAGTCTGACTACAAAGGAAACAAATCAACTTATTTATATGACAACAACGGTAATCTGATTTCTTTTGCTGACAGATTGAATTACAAAACGGTATACACGTATGATTCTATGAATAATCAGACCAGTGTAACTGATGCAGAGGGAAGAAAGATATCGTATGAATACGATAAGTTGAACAGACTTGTTGCTGTAACAGAGTCTGACTCTGTTTCATCAGAATATACATATGACGAAGTAGGCAATGTTACATATGCCGCAGGTTATACATACACATATGACCTTGCCGGTAATATCACTTCGTCAAAGGATGCTCTCGGCAATGTTACTGAGTATATTTATAACACAAACGGTATGCTTGAAACCGTTAAAAATGCTAACGGAACCAAGGTTAATTACGATTACGATGAACTTGACAGATTAATTCAAAAGTCATATGATAAAGAAACAGTCGCTCTTTATACCTATGATGCAGACGGCAACAGAATTTCAATGGATGATGTTGCAGGTACAACAGGTTACGAGTATGACAAAAATGGTATGATAACGGCGGTCAAGCTCTCAAACGGCACTTCAAAGATCGGTTATGAATACGATGTTTACGGCAATATCACAAAGCTTTCATATCCTGACGGAACGGCAGTTTCATACAAGTATGACGAAATCAATCAGCTTGTTGCAATAACAAACCGTGAAGGCGAAAACACTGCCTTTAAGTATGATGCTAACGGAAATGTTACCGAAGTTCACAGACCCAATGGAACATATACTTTACTTTCTTATGATAAGAACGACAGAGTAACACTTGTTCGCAACTACGGTGCACTCAATCTTTTCGGAGTTAACAGCACAACCGTATTGCTTTCCAGATACGGTTACACTTACGATAAGAGTGGTAACATTATCAAAGAAAACAAGTTTGAGTTCTCAACCGGAAGTAATTGTGATTTCTTTGCTTATATTCTTGCAAAGGTATTTAACAAATCCGAGACTACTACCTATTCGTATGACAGCAGAAACCAGTTGACAGAAGAAAAATCTTCCGAAGATTGGCTTTTCTTCCGCGACAAAACAGAAAGCACAAAGTACGAATATGATCATCTCGGCAACCGTATTTCCAAAACAACAGACGAAGGCAAGACAAAGTATAAATACAACAAAGCCGGTCAGCTTGTAAAGGAAATCACAGAGGACGGTACAATCAAATATTCATATGACAAGAGCGGAAATCTTGTTGAAGTTGATAATCCCGGTCTCTTCGGTAAAACAAAGACTTATACCTACAATGCCGAAAATAAGCTTACATCAGTCAAGGAAGATAAGAATCTTCTCATGGCGGCTCTTTATGACGGCGACGGCGAAAGAATTTATACAATTACATCCAACAGTTGCCTTGATTTGCCGTGCATAAATGACAAGAATGCAAAGAATCTCGGCAGAAAAGATTCAAACGAGATTGATATCAACGACGAACTCATTATCAATTCTCTGTTTATTCCCAATGGTATATCCTCTTGCGAATACTATAACTTTGATGTTACAGGTTACATCAACGATATCAACACTCAGTATACTCAGGTGTTGATGGAATACGGTGCAAACGAAAAGGTTACCGCCGCCTATGAGTACGGCGTAAACCGTGAAAGCGCTGAAATCAACGACCGTCAGTATTATTATGAGTATGACGGCAAGGGTTCGGTTACAAGTGTTACAAGCACATTGGGCACTGCAGTTACCACTTATTCCTATGATGCTTACGGTAATGCAACTCAGACGGGTCTTAATATTCCCAACCCCTACGGTTATAATGCAGAGTATACCGATGATGCAACCGATCTTCAATATCTCAGAGCAAGATATTACAATCCCTCAACAGGTACATTCATCACTGCCGACAGCTATCTGGGCGAGCTTACAATACCGCTCAGTATGAACCGTTACATTTATGGTCACAACAATCCTGCTAACGGTAGCGACCCGAGCGGTAACAACTGGCTTAAAAACGCTTGGAACTCAACCAAAAATTGGGTCAAAGAAAAAGTTGTGGAGCCCGTTAAGAGTGCCGCAAAGTGGGTTGGCGAAAAAGTTGACCAATATGTTGTTCAGCCGGTTAAAAAGCTGTATAATAAAGTAACTAATGCAGTCAACACGGTTAAACAGGAAGTTCAGCGTTTCAAAGAAGACCCGATCGGAACCCTGAATTCTTATAAAGAAGCCGTTGAGCAAAAGGTTGAAAAAGCAAGAGAGGTTATCACCAAGAAACTTTGCGAAGGCAAGGAAAAACTCAACAAGTTTGTTGATGACCTTTCGGAGAAAACCGGTATCGACATTCGCAAGGTAGCTAAAACCGTAGCTATCGTTGCAGGTGCGGCTATGGCAGTTGCAGCAGTTGTTGCAACCGGCGGTGTTGCTCTTGCTCCTATGCTCGGTGCACTCGGAATGTCTGCCGCAACAGCTGCAACAGTAAGTACTGTGGTTGCCGGTGTGGCAATTGCCTCAACCGTCGGTGCCGCCGGAATGAATGTTGCCGATACTTGGCTGGAAATTGATAACCCTGTATTCAACACAATTCAGACAACACTTAATGTTACAAGCACTGTAACTAATTCGGTGTATAATCTTGGCAATCTTTATAATTCCGTTAAGAAGATTGATGCGAAACAATGGGTTGCTAATAATAAAAATACAGCTTCTTCTGTGGGAAGTAATTCTGTTATCAAAGTTGATTCAACTAATAGCAACTATGTTGATGACGTAGTTGAAGGCACCGATGATTTGGTTAAAAATGTTGCTGACAAACAAAAGGCAAACACGTGGAATAAATCAACAGAATTTAGAGGTCAAAAAGTGCATCAAAGAGATGATTTGTTTGATCCTGACCAGATAACTACATGGAAATCAAAAGGTGAGATAGTGACAGGTACTAATACAGAAAGAATGATGACTGGCAGAGCTCCGATTGGATATGATGGTAAATCCGTAGAGTTACACCATATGTTACAAACGAATGATGGTCCTTTAGCTGAAATAAGTTCCACATTTCATGATAAATATAAGTCGGTAATTCATATCAACAAAAGCTCAACTCCGTCAGGAATAAACAGAAATAGTTTCAATACATACAAAAGAAATTATTGGAAGAACAGGGTATTAGATTTTGTTGCATAATTTTACTAAGGAGGATTATCATGAAAAAAACCATTTCGTTTATGCTCTTATTTGGTTTGTGTATCTCGTTGTTCTCTGCTGTGTCTTTTGCTTCAGAAGAGACGAATTGCGAAGTTGTTTCCATCTCTCTTACCAGAGCCGAATATTACGAGGCAGTTGAAACAGAAGAGCAGATTCGCGATTCGGTTACATATGTTGAGTTTACCGCAACAATGTCAGACGGTACAGAAATCAACTACAATTCCGAAGACGGATGGAGCAACGGTGCAACTTATCAGGTTTCTGCTTGTATTCAAAGCGAAACAGACGAAGATTTCGGAATACAGCAAAGTCTGTATG
Organism: uncultured Clostridia bacterium; assembly: GCA_937880805.1. Taxonomy (GTDB): domain Bacteria; phylum Bacillota; class Clostridia; order Oscillospirales; family Acutalibacteraceae; genus CAG-177. The sequence goes on along the minus strand of CALGRR010000010.1, from coordinate 7,312 downwards.
TAACAATCGACGGTCAGGATTTCTGGGCAGGCTACACCGAAGTAGAGGTTAACTGTTACAAGGCAATCCTCCGCCGTGTTGTTACTCTTGATGGCAGGAGTGAAGAAATAAAAGACGGCATTTATTGCTGGATAGATGGTGTAGCTACAGGTGTTTTGACTTTTATTTCTAAAATTTGGTTGATTATCTATGATACAATCACTTCTGTTGTTCACTTGATAACAGGTTAATTTGTCTGATATGCAAATCAAATAATTGTTCCAAAGAGCGTGTAACTGTTAGAATACAGCTACACGCTCTTTTATATAAAAAGCACATTTTAAATTGATTTTATCAATTAAGAAACTGTGATAGAAACATTATTGACAAAGTGTAATTTATGTTGTAAAATCAACCTGTCAATTATATCTGAAACCAAGCGATTATGCGTGAAAGGAGTTGTTTGAATATGAAAACCGCTGCAATATATGCCCGATACAGTTCGCACAAGCAGAGAGAGGAAAGCATCGAAGAACAGGTCGATGAATGCAGAGAATACGCTCTTCAGAATGATATGAATGTTGTTGAAGTTTATTCGGATTCTGCTATCAGCGGCAAAACTGAAAACCGTGACGGTTGGCAGAGAATGATGAGTGATGCCAAACTGAAAAAGTTTGAAGTGCTTCTTGTTTACACCATTGACCTAATGGGCAGAGACCGTTATGCGCTTGCGGTTGCAAAGAAAGCATTGAGAGATTGTGGCGTTTCAATAATTCCTATCAAACAACCGGTAATTGAAGGTCCCGAAAGCATTATTCTTGATTCACTTATGGAAGGTTTGGCAGAGTATTACAATGCTGACCTTGCACGAAAAGTTGACAGGGGTATGAGCGATAATGCGAGGAAATGTCTTGCCAACGGAAGTAAACCGCCGCTTGGTTACGCCGTTGACCCTGCAACAAAAACATATATTATTGATGAGTCAGGAGCAGAAATAGTAAAATTTATTTTTCAATCGTATCTTGACGGAATGCAGATAAAAGAAATTGTTGCTGAATGCAAAAAACGTTGTTATAAAAATTCCAACGGTAAACCGATTGACAACAATGTAATCAGCAGAATGCTCCGTAATATCAAATATACGGGTGTCTATAAATGGAAAGACATCGAAGTTCCTGACGGTATGCCAAGAATCATCAGCGATTATACCTATCATCAGACACAGTTGAAATTGGCACAAAAAGTGCATACAAATGCTCACGGCAAAGCAAAAAGAGAGTACTTGCTGTCAGATAAAGTTTTCTGCGGCAATTGCGGTGAAGCATGGGTCGGTGAATCTGGATATTCCGCAACGGGTGCATTTTATACATATTACAAATGCCGTAAGGCAAAAGTGAGAAAATGCAAATACAAAGCAATAAGTCAGGAGAAACTTGAAAATCAGGTTTATGAAATGCTGATGTTCAAACTGTTCCCGAACGAAGATGCAATAAGAGCATATGTTGATTTATATGTTGAGAAGAGCTCGAATGACAGTTATGAACAAAAACAGATTGCACAATATGAAAAACAACTGAAATCGGTACAAAAGAAAATCGACAATATTATGATGGCTGTTATGCAGGGAATAGGAATTGAAACTGCAAAGGATTATCTCGCTCCGTTGGAAGAAGATAAAAAACAGCTTAACAAGTTAATTGACCAAGCGAAAAACAGTGTTAAAATTTTGGACAAGGAAAGACTTTTTAATATCATTAACAGCTGGCTTGATATTGCTTCACTGATTGCAATGTCAAAACAGCTTGAACCGGGCTCCAATGATTATGATACAGATGATAAAAGAGCAAAGCTTTATTATCGACATATGAGGGCGGTTCTGAAAAGCCCTGTTTTACAAAAGGTTTATATTTACTACGGCGATGACGGAAATCCCGACCCGAAAGTTAAAATAGGCATTGATATTTCAAAAGGTTCAGAATCAAGTGGCAATGAAAGCACCCATTCCGCTTCAGACGGAAGAATTACCGATTCGTTCGATTTGGAAAGCGATAGGGTCACCAAAACATCTCCGTAACTTTGGTTGCGGAGATGTTTTCTTTTTCAGGAGATTCGAACGACATAGTCCATGTGCGGCGGTTCGCCTTGGCGGAGCCGCACGGACATATAAACGAACTCGCGACAGCGAAGCTGTCGGGTCTCCGATGGATCACCAAAACCGCTTCGAGACAAAAGCTTCGGAGCGGTTTTTTCTTTAAAACTATTGTTTCAGTTTATTCAACTGTTTACTGAAATACTCAACATAATTATAAAATCTGTCTATTTTTTCTTCGCCTTCCAATGCATCAATGAGTTTCAGGGCTCTTTCGGTTTCAGCTATTGCTTTTTCTTTTTCACCCTCATCTCTGTAGAATTCGGCAAGCTTCCACATCATCTGAAGCAAGCATTCAAATGAAATCCATTTTTGTTTTTCGGCGGCATCGTATTTCGGCTGACCCTCCAAAAGAAAAGCAATTTCGGAAATCTTGGTGAAATATATCTCGGGTATCTGTTCCAATGCTTTGACTGCACTTTCCGTGTCGCCTTTTATATTGTAAGCGTATGCAAGAAAACGCAGAGCATCATACTTAACCTCGTCGCAATTTGTTTTATCAATAAGCTTTGAAGCAAGAGATATGGTTTCGTCAGGTTTCTTGCTGTAGTTCATAACATAAAGAAGGTTATTGAGAAGAATATCGTTATCGGGATATTTTTTTAGACCTTCCTGAAGAATTTCCCACCCCTTGTTCGGGTCTGTTTCCCTGTATTCTGCGGCACGGCAAACATAATTCTCTATTTCTTTGTCCTTTTCGGTTGAGTCATAGCATAAAATCTCATCGGTGGAAACTCCGAAAAAATTTGCTATAACGGGAACGAGTGTTATATCAGGCAGAGCTATATTGTTTTCCCATTTTGAAACCGCCTGAAAGGAAACGCCTATATTATCGGCAAGCTGTTCCTGCGTCATACCCTTCTTTTTTCTGAGCATTTTTATTTTATTACCGATTTTTAATTCCATAAAAATTTCTCCTTAATAATCAGATGAGAACGTTCTTTAATTAAATTATAATCCGGGCGAAACAATAATCAATAACGGCTCAGACGATAAAACTCAACTGCGGGTTGAAGATATACTGTTTAATAACTATAACAAAGAAAAAAGGTCGGTTTTCACCGACCCCAACATTTTAATGATAACAGATATATTATTCAATGTCAATATATTTTATGCAACTTATGGGCATAATAACTAAAATTCTGTGTTTTACACAATCAAAAAGCAGTAACTTTGTATAAAATACCATCTTGAAAAACAGAAAAACTTATGCTATATTATAGTCAAGGAAAGGGTGATACCGATGAACAGGTAAAAACCTGAAGACGAAAAGGCAAAAATAAAAATAATAAATAAAACGCCTTTAAGTCTTTATCCACGGTTTTAAAGAAAACATTCACAGAAGTTTAAAATCAAAAACATAAACTTAAACCGAAATGAATGCAAGTAAATAAAGCCGGACTAAATCAAGAAAGAGAGGTTACCCAAAGATGTTAGATACTAAGAATTCACAGAAATAACCCTTAACCGTTTGTGTAAAGAAACATCGGTTAAGGGTTATTTCTATTTTATAATGTTTTTCACACCCTATGGGGTGTTTTTTTATTTTAAATGTATTTTTATTTTTAAGGAGGGAATAATTAAAACGGAGGGATAAATATGATTGAAAAAGACACTATAAAACTGCTTCGTGAATGCGATGCAGGGGTAAGAATGGGTGTTTCATCGATTGATGATGTGCTTGAATATACCGATGATGATTCGCTTAAACAGTATCTGAGCGAATGTAAAAAGGATCATAAGCAGCTTGAAAAAGAAATCAGAGCCGAGCTCGACCGCTTCGGAGATGAGGGAAAAAGCCCTAACCCCATTGCAAAGGGGATGTCGTGGCTTAAAACAAATGCAGAGCTTGCCTTTAATGAATCCGATGAAACCGTTGCTTCGCTTATAACCGACGGCTGCAATATGGGAGTTAAGTCACTCAACAAATATCTTAACCAGTATGAAGCGGCAGACGAAAAATCAAAAGACATTGCCAAAAAGCTTATCAATCTTGAAGAAAGACTTGCGGTTGATATAAGGCAGTATCTATAAAAAAATAACCCGCCTTAAAGGCGGGTTTTATATTACTGCTTGGGCATACCTTCCTTGTCATACATACAAGCGGCTTCAATCATAATCTCAATACCTGCCTGAATTGCATCCTCACGAAGGTTTTCAACATTATCAAGTCTTGTGTGATAATATCTGGGGGGAGTGGGGTCCATAGCGGCAAAGCCCGTTGCGGGGATACCTTTCTGAGTGAATGCTGCAGCATCCGAACCGCCTATGTAAATTGATTCAAAATGAAGGTCATAGCCGCAGTTTGCACCCGCATTCTGAACAAGGTGCTTTGCACCCCAATGGTGCTTAACGGTGCCGCTGAGGTCTCTGTCATAAACAGCCATTGTTTCAAGGTCACGGAATGTGTCGCAAGCAACAACGCAGGTTTCAATATCCTTAAGCTCTTTTTCGTGAGCCTTAACATATGCCTTTGCACCGCGAAGACCCGCTTCCTCGGAACCTGAACAGATAACAACAAGCTCGGTGTTTTCAAATCTTGTGTCTGTTTCCTGCATTGCCTTTGCAACGCTCATTGCAACAAAGCAGCCCGAAAGGTTATCCGATGCACCGGGCACGCTCTTTGTGTAGCTCTGGAAGAAAAGGAATGCAAGCTGGAAGGGGATGAAAATGCAGCCGATAACAAAGCCGAGAATCATAAGCCAGCGTGTGTTTTCGGCAGAAAGTGCACCGTTTGTGCCTGCAACAATAAGGCTGATGATTGCGATGATTAAATCTGCAACAAGGCCAACAACCGCAGGAATAAGAACGCATTTCATACCAACGCCGCCGAGAAGATAGTTAAGGGTCCATTCGTATTGGCTGTCGGAATGTCCGATAACAATAAATCTTTTCTTTGCTTCGCCCTTAGGTGCTCTTTTTGCAATAACATTGTGGCTGGGGTGCCCGATAAAAAGAGGATCAATGAACTGTTTATACATAAGGAATTCCAGAAGAAGAGGAACAAAGCCGAGAATAACAAGAATAAGAGCAATAACGGGATTTACAAATGCGTTAACAAAAACGCTTGAAATTGCACAGGCAACCGTAAAAGGAATGAAGCCCATAAATGCCTGACGGTGAACTGTGAATTCTTCAATATTTACCTCATCGCAGGATTTTTCAAGCTCCTTCGCCATAAGCTGCTGAGCCTTAAGCTCTTCAGGTGAGCCAGGGCGGCGGGGTCCGATTTCATTGCATATTCTGGTTATGCCTTTCATACAAAAGCGTGAAAGCTTCTTGATGTCAAATTTTTCGCTGTATTCGAGAGCAGTTTTCATAATAATCCTCCGTTGATTTTATAAGCTGTAAACACCCGATTGCATAACTGCATATTCGGTGCTTTTTACTCTGAAATATTTGGTTACGGGCTCGTTGAAAACGTAATAATCCGCAACGTTATAGTTATCCAGGCCGATTGTGCGGATTTTATAGGAATAAGCATTGCAGATAAACAGCTTATTATCATAAACCGAAATATCGGTGGGATGACAAAATGTTTTATCCTTCGGGCTGCCTATTCTGAATTCGATTCTGCTGTGTTTGATTGAATAGTTTATTATTGCATTTGAATCGGGAACGGTGAACCATAAATCCATTCCGTTGACAGCGGGGGAGCAGGCTGCGTTATCAAGATATTCAACCTTATGTTCCGATAATATCTCCGCATTGCTGCCTATAACCTTCAGTGTGCCGTCTGAATATGCGGCGGCCTTGGTGTTTGCCGTGATGTTAACAACATTGCAGGTGACAAAATCACCCAGAGCCTTTGCAATTTCGGGAGCGTGTTCACCGAATTTATATTTTATGTATGTTAAAACGGGTATTCTTTCAAATATATCGATTTCCTGATTATAGCAATAAAAACCCACCGCCTCGTTTCCGTCGGGCAGTGTTTCCTTACAAGAATATATAAAACCCCATTCAATGGGAAAAATATCAAGCAAATCTGCGTTAAAAAGCTTTTGCAACTTTGGGTTCCTCCAAAAATTAAGCCCCGCCAAGCCGAATGAGGCCGATTGTAACCTGCTCTTTCAGCAGGTGGGTGCCTCCCGATGCTTTCACGCTCCCTTCGTCCGCCCAAAAGGCGGGAGGTCTGCAATCCGCCACCGGAGACCGGCTCCCTATAATTACGTGTTGGGTTACATATAGACCGCATTTTATCGCACAAGGCAGGGTGTATAAAACTGAATTATTTATTCCTCGTCAAAATCAAACATTTCGGCAAGTCTTTCTTCAAAAGCCTGACCAACCTCGTTGAATTCATCATCATCCTCAATGGGACAAAGATAGGTTTCGCCCTTTTCTTCTTCAACTTTGAGAATAATGAGCTCGCCGTCTTCTTCCGTTATCTGGTCGGGAGTTTCCGGCAGGGGAAGCAGAGCAACATATCTGCCTTTGTCGGTTTCGATTCTGTCAAGCTCTTCAAAAACGTGTTCTTTTCCTTCTTCGTCAATTATGCTGACGATATCGGGAGTATATTCTTCACTCATTTTATTATTCCTTTCATTTTATAAAATACTGATTACATTTATATTTTAACCCCAAGTTTGCGGATAGTCAATAGAAAATAATGATAAGTTTATAAGTTATTAATACACAAATGCTTTCTTCGGTGTTCCGCAGAATGAGGGCAAAATTTCTTTTTGAGTGTGAGTAAATAGTATTTGTTAAAATCTACAAAAAATATTAACTATTTCAATAAAAACTGTTGACAAATGATAAAACATATGCTATATTAAAGTCGAGGAAAGGAACTGAGGCTAAATTAAAATAAAAAATATAATATCAGCCTCAAGTTTTAAAACTCTTGACCATAGATTTGAAGGCAAAAGGTCAAATATGTGTCAATGAAAAATAAGGAAAGGCGGCGATACCCGATGTACTCAGCAGAACATCAGCTTGCAGCCGCTGAAACCGAAAACAAATAATAAAACGGATTTAACGGTAAAATTTCAGGTGTAAAGAAATCTGCAAAGAACCGTTCAAACCGTTAAGAAAACAGATTTGCTGTTAAGAGTTTCGGTTAAGCGGCTGCAAGCAGAAAATTACAACTAAATAGTATAAAATAAAAGTTAAGGGCCGTGCATGAACTGCCCCAAATTGTGCGGACAGTACAAAAAAGGCTCTATGGCAGAAATA
>CALGRR010000009.1 GCA_937880805.1 uncultured Clostridia bacterium | reverse complement strand
CTGCAATTCGCTTCTTTGCTTTTTCAAGTTCCTTGCGTTTCAGTTTCAAATCTTTTTGATGATTCAAATCCAATTCTTCAATCTGCTTGTTTGCAAACTCTTCTTCAAGCAACTGACCGACAACCAATCGGTTACGACCCAATCTTGAATGGTCTTTGACAACAAGATTTTCAATCAACCCTTGTTCGGCAAGTTCAAGTATCTCTGTGAACGCCGGTCTTGCAAAGGTGACACCAGAGTATCCGTCATCGAAAAAGAATCGTGGATTCGGCAAGCGATTATCCTTAGCATACTTTTCAAGAATGGCTCTTTGAGATGTGATTTGTCAAGGGTGTTTTCACCGAAAGTTAATTTCAAGAACCATAGTTATAAATTAATATGAGATAAGACTAAAAGGGCAGCTAACCATTTAGATTAGCTGCCCGTAAATTTTAATCATTGTTAAAATCAATAATAAAATGTTCCCATTCCTCGTATTCATATCCATTGGGAGCGGTATATTCTCTAGAACTTATATTCTCAAACGAACGATACCACGGATTCCAAATTCGCCAATTTGTTATTGAACTTCCAGACCAGGAGTAACCAATTACCGCAAGTGCGTGTGATCCATCAGTATTTTTGTTATTAGCTCCAACATAGACTGGACAATTGTTATCAATTTGTTCCATCATTGTATTGTCCGATGCATCAAATATTGTTTGCCTAGTATTACTAAGTCCCTTATCTTTTGCAAATCTGACACATTCTGATCTGCTTATACCTTCAGACTCAGATGCACTAGCAAACTGAGCAACCTCACGTGCATAATACGCAGTACCTGTTTTGTAAGATACGATAAAAGCCGTTACATAAGCAGCACACCACGGCAGAGAGCCTTGCTGTTCTCTGATTGTAGGAGAAAGATATTTTGATTTAGCCGAAGATGCTTTGGCACTGTATGTTGACGCTGTTGAGTCATCAACTACTTTGATAGAAGAAAAACTATTTATTGTTTTTGTTGTTTTATTCTCTTTTAATTTAACAATAGCCTCCGAATACGGAAGAATTTCGCTTGTACTTGATGCGATTAAATTGTCGCTTACTGATTCAACTACAAATATGGACTCATAATTTTGATTTTGAACAACAATATTGTCATCGTCATTTAAATATATGATGGTTGGAGCCGTAATTGTAGAATGTTCAGCAGCATAATTTAATTCATCAGCTAAACATTCTGATAAAACATATTGCCATCCGTTGCTATAAAATATTCTATAAGTATATTCGATCTCTCCGTCAATAATAACAGGAAAATAATAAACTGTATTGTTTATTTTTTCGTTTGTTAAAGTAAATGGTTCTCCAAGAACAATTTGTGAATTTGCATATTCATTCATATATGGAAATGAATCAATACTAGTTTTGGCAAAATCAACAACATCTTGTGGGCATGTTTCAGTTAACATAAATGCATTTTTAAAAACTCCTTACAAATTTATTTGTTGATTCGAAATTTTCCTATTTTGGTAACTCCATCAGAATCGAAAACATCAATTTCGTAGTAATCTTTGTTGCCAAAAATTCTTTTTTCCCACTCAGTATCGTCTGGTGAAGTTGGTCCACAAGCATACATATCTTCTTTTTTTGCATAACCATACTTTCCATTGGTTGCAAGAACATATATTAAATCAGGTTCGTTTACAGACAACGGTTCATCCGGTACTGTTATGGCATCATATACAGTTCCGTATGATTTACCCGATTTGTTAAATTTTAAACCAGTATCTGAGTTTACATATGCAAACACAGATATCGGTAAACTTATTATTATCACAATAAGCAATGCAAACAAAATCTTTCTTTTCATTTGACATACCTTCTTCAATATTTATATTGTGTAGATTTATAAACTTTAATCTTTTTCAGCGTATAGGTACTTTAAAAGACCTATACGCATTATATAATGATTTGTAAATAATACCTCACTTCAAGATAATCAAAGCATCTGTGCCTCTCGAACTTTTTCATAAAACCACTTTCCTTTAAACTAAACATCATTATTTTTTACTTTTCACTTCAAGATAATAATATTCTTCGTTTAAATTCAGTTCGCAAATTTTATTGTCATTTTCATGATTAAATCCAAAATTTTGACGAACTATATCAATATTATCATCCATCTCGATCGTTGCGGTCAATTGTGTGAAATTGATATTAGAACCTAGGGTTGTTGCTATATCATATCCTAAAATTTCATTGTCAGTTTTATTTAAAAAGCTGTAGTTTCCATGCTTAAGGTATTCAATTTCAATATCAACTTCAGTTTTTGCAGGTATTGTAATGTTAAATGTTATCCACATTATTCTGGTATGAGTTGGAACTTCATTAATGATATCGTCCAACCTATTATCTTCGTAGCGTTCTTTCGGAGATTCCCCTAATGAACTATACGAACTAAAGAAACGACACACTTCTTCAAAAAATATTTCGAAGTTAATCCTTGGGCTAATTATATTTTTTGAGTTTTTTTCAAAATAGATTTGAACAATCTCTCTCATAACTTTACCCATGGTTGTTTCGTATCTTGTTACAGTAGCATTTGCATTTTCAAGCTTATCAGTAGGATTGCAAGAGCCGTTCTGATATCCTTGTAAGGAATAGTTTGATATATCTTCGCCAAAAACAATCAAATACTTCGGCGTATTATAAAAGACATCGTTTTTAGAGGGCACAAAGAAATCTTTGTAGGTGTCGCCATTTTCTAAAACGCCACTTCCTTCAAACCCATAAGTAAAAACAACAGACTTTGTTTTGTCCATATTAAACGTCGTTCTAATAGTTGCAGCAGAGTATTTGGCATCTTCAACTATAATATCTGTAAATTTGTAGACAACAACAGATTGAGAAAGATTGGGAATATACGAAAGAGATGAATCTATATAATTATTGTTAACTAAAAGTTTTTTATAATCAATCCAGGAGTTATTTTTTTTGAGATTTAGAGAACCGTTACTGTTACCATCAGAACCTATAAATCCCTCGGCATATCCTCCACTTAATATTTCGCAGGTTATTTCTTTTTCGTTTATTTTTACATTAGGCAAAAATATTGTTTGAAAATTTCCAACTAACGGATAAGCAAAATCAACAGAAACCTCTGAATCATTTTTATTCATTAAAGAGTAATTGTCAGAAATCAAACAGTTTATTCCCAACTCAGAAACATCAGAAGAGATTTTGAATTTTATATCTCTTTTTGCCTGAATTGTTTCAATGTCATTGAGTATAGTCATTGGTAGAATCGGGCCACTATAATTATCGTATTTTCCGTTTTTAACTGTTTCGTTCCCAACAAAAAATCCCGAATGATTAACAAAAGCAACACCTATGCTTGTTAAGAGTATACTCAAACAAGCGGCTACAGCAGCAATCTTCTTCCACATTGTCTTTGCGGATGTTCCTCCTCTTTTCGCATCACTAATTGCCTCGTCATTAATCAATCCTATTGCATCAAGTAGCTTATTCGATTTCAACAAAAACACCTTCCTTTTTGAGGAACGAAAGCAACTTGCCTCTTGTTCTGAAAAGAGTGGTTTTTATCTTGCTTTGCGTGTAGCCAAATTGTTTGCTTATATCAGCAATTGAGTCGAGATACCAATATCTACATATAAAAATTCTGCGTTCAGTAACATCAAGATTACTGATAAATATATTGATAGCATCAGCAAGCTCTTTTTCGTTCAATTCATCGTCAATGGTTTTATTCGAAGGGATACATTCAAGAAGTTCATCCAAAACTATTTGAGTTTGGCCGCCACCACGCTTTTGGGCGTGTTTATCCCTCCATTTTTTTAAGGATATTCTTCGGGTGATTTTTCCTAAGAATGCAGATAATACTGATGGCTTATGAGGAGGAATACTGTTCCAAGTTGCTAAATAGGTGTCATTAACAGATTCTTCAGCATCCATAAAATCTGAAAGTATATTATGTGCTATTGAAAAGCAATAATTGCCATATTTATTTGATGTTTCATTAATTGCATTTTCATTTCTGCTCCAATATAAATTAATAATATCCTTATCTTCCATTCGAACATCTCCTTAACAAAGAAAGTTCCTTTCACTTATAAACTACCAAAATAAAGTGTTTGGTTACATTTTTTTGAAAATTTTTTGGGAAAAGTAAAAAATACACCTATTTATATATGTCATAAATCAGCAAATGTTACGTTGAAATTTTAAATATTTACAGAAAATTTATATTTAAAACGGATATTTTGAAATTATACGATTATACCACAACATAGTTTGTTTTTCTACCTTTTGTGCAACATTGCGGATTTAGGATGCAACATCGTCAGATTTCATTCCGAAAAACAAGCTAAAATGCAAAAAACGGTCACAATCTTCTTGGGTGATGATTGTGACCGTTAGTGGAAATCTTTCAGTTAATAGAAAATGCTGCTCGGCTTATCTTTCCTCTCTGCCGTGCCTGATGTTTTTCTTTTGACTTGGTGTTGATTTATGCCGGGAAAGTCTTTGTGCTATGGAACGGGATTCATTCTGTTCACCAAGGAAATAATTAACATCACGGATACTGCCGTTAAATCTTGAAGTGACAATTTCTTTTCCGTTATTGCGGATTATCTGACTGCTTTGCACTTCTTTATCGTGGCGAAGTTTATGTTGTTCCTCACGAAGCTCGGCAGGGTCAAAGTCGCTTGCACTATCTTTCATTTCTTTGTACTCTGCAACTGCTTTTTCAATTTCTTCCGAGTATTTCTGTTCTTGCTTCAAAATAACATCAAGTTTCTTTTCCAGAGCAGAAACATAAGATTTGACATTATCAATGGTATATGTTTCGGTACAATAAAGCCTGTTTAAAATAATTTTCTTCTCGTTTTGCAATTCTTCAAGTTCTTCGGTAAGTTCGGATATTTTCTTTGCAAGCTCACGGTGCTTTAAAATCATAATAACAGGAATTGATTGTTTTTCTTTAATTAAGGTTTTTCGCTCGGACGTCTTTTTCTTTATCTCGTCAACAATATCTTTGTAGCTTTCAAGTTCGGGTGTTATGCCTCTTAATGTTCGTATAATTTCATTCTGCTCAACAAATCCGGTAAGTACCTTGTAGCGTAAAACAATGAGATTCATCCGTATGTTTTCCAATGCTTCTGCAACAGCAGGAAGTGTGTTTACAACCGCTTTCTTCAATTTCGCAAACTCGGATTTAAGTTTTCTCAATAATCGGTTATCAGCCTTTATCTGTCTGTTAAGTTCGCACCTTTCGGAAATTATGCCCTTTTCTTCAAGTCTTCTCGCAATTACACCTTCGTGAACGGTAGGCTGTTCATCAAGACCTCTTTCGGAATGACTGCGGGAATCAATATGGTTTTCGGGTTCAAGATATTTGTTTACTTCATCTGCCCACACTTTACGCCATAATATAAGCTGCTCATCGCTGTTCCATCGCTCGGAGATGGGATTCTGTCTGCCGTATTTTGTGCTTTTGGGATATTTTGATGCTCTTTCGTAACCTTCCGCTTGTGACGGCGGAAGGTATTTCTTTTTGCCGTTTACCATATACGGATACTGTTTCTCCCAACCGTCCGTAACGGCTTTGGCATATTCGGATGAAGTAAATCCTTTTTCTTCTCCGTTTCGTATGCAAAGATATTCTTTCTCGGTTTTGTGTTGCCACATTCCGTTTTCGTTAAGCGGTCTGACGGTCAGCATAATATGTGCGTGAGGATTGTGTCCGTCTGTGTTGTGAATTACAACATCGGCACACATTCCGTCTGCAACAAAATTCTGACGGATAAATTCAGTCAGTATCTTTTGCCAACCGTTTTTATCAAGCTCAACGGGAAGTGCAACAACAAATTCACGGGCAAGCCGGCTGTCTTTAGTTTTTTCGTTTTCTTCTACTGCGTTCCAAAGAACGGCTCTGTCAAGCCATTCTCTCGGTGCGTAGTCGGGAAGAAACACCTGCTGCCACACTAAACCTTGTTTTCGTGTGTAATCGTGATTTATGCCATCATAGTCATTGAGTATCTGAGAACAGCTCATATATGCCGAAGCAGCAACCGCACTTCGTCCCGTACCTCTGCTGATTACCTTTGCTTCAAGGTGGTATATTGCCAATAAATATCATCATCCTCTCTGTTTTTGTTTCTTTTCGCAAAAAGAAAATGAGTGTCGTATAAAACGATACTCATAGCTGCGATAAAACTGCCGGTGGCAGATTTTCGCAGACAGACGGTAGGTGTGTAAAATTAACCGTCTGTGCGGACAATGACAGCGAATAAAAATAGTTGCTTCATTGTCCGTAGGCTTCCGCAGAAGCCGCATCCGCCTCGCAGAGCGCACGACCACCGCTTGCCGTTCGGCAAGTGGTGAGTAAGTGCGCCCTTCGGGATAAAAAAGAATGAGCGTCCCGGTTTCCCGAAACGCTCTGAAGGTTATATTGATTTTAGTTTGTTGCACAGATAGCTCTCCAACTCATCAAGGCTCATTGATGCTGACTGAGGAAAAGCCTTTTCAAGAATCGCGCCTTCCTGAATAAGCCTTCGTGTTCGTGCTTTGCGTTCCTTTACTCTGTCTCTTGCCTGTGCTTCTTCAAGTCTGTGCTTTGCCTGCAACAGTTTTTTCTCGTTTTCGTTCATTTTGTACTCCTTTATACTGAAAATTTGATTGTTTGGTATCAACTGTATCGGTTTTGATATCGGAAAAGTATAAAAGCAGTACCGCTTTATGTTTTGCTCCATAATGACGGAGAAAACAGCAGCGGATACTGCTTGTTTTGGTATCATAATAATTTTTCCGGTATCATTTTAGGTTGTATCGGTATCAAAAGCTGTCGGCAAAATCCAATGCCGCATCACTTAACGAAGATTCGGATTTTTCTTCTTGTTCCGTTTTTGTTTGCGGTTGCTGCAACAACTGAATAAGACTGCCGAGTGATGCTGAAGAAGAATTTTTGAATAATCCCGTTTCTATCGTTTGCAATATCCTGTTCAAAAAAACATCTTCTTTTTCACGGGTTTCAAGATAGGGGTCGTTGGATAATTTCTGTTCTCTCTCGAAATATTCGCATAACGCACAGATAACAGCTTTGCTGTATGATTTGTATTTCTTTCTGTCCATACTTTGAAGATACTCCCAAGCCTTTCTGTCTGCCTCGTTTTTTAGGTTGAACCGTATATTGGTGCTTACTGTTTTCTTCATAAAGCATCACCGCTTCTGCGAAGTTTTTTCAGAGATAACTGCTCATATCCTTTTGCGGTTGCACAGATGTCATCATTGATTATTACTCGGTTTTTATCGTAATCGGTAAAGTTCTTGATTATGCACCCGCCGCCACCGACAACAAACAGCCTCATAAGTTCAGGATCGTATTCGTGTTCACGGAGTATTCTGAAAATACCCTGTGCATATTCTTCCGCTGTGCTTCTGATTGCAGACAAATATTTTTCGGATATGTCTGCCGTTCCGGTTCTTAACACTCTTTCAATAACGGCATCATCTAACCTGACACCGAATTGCCTCATAATGTTTTCTCTGATTGCAAGAGAGCATTGATTTGTTCCGTATTTCTCTGTGAAACACTTTTTCTCTGTCGGCTGACACTCATTGATATACATAACGTTCATTGTGCCGTTGCCAATATCCGCAAGCATATTTGTTCCTTTGAAGCAATGTAGCTTGTCGGAAACAGCGGCAAAGCCTTGAGGGAATATGTCTGCACCCGCAAAATCAATGTGATAGTCAACATTGCGAAAACTGAAATCAACAAATTTGTTTTGAAGCAGATATTTTTTGAATTCTTCCTTCTGCTCTCCAACCCAAGTCAGAGGTAAACCTGCCGCAATGTGAACTGTCGCAAAGGTTTTGTTTCGCACTTTCAGTTCTCTTGCAATAGCGGCAAGTGTCAGAACATAATAATCTTCATCCGCCATCTTGTCGGATTTGAATTCCTTATGTTCTTCACCGATGATATAGTATTTGCCGTCATAGATTAACAGATTGTTTTTGAAGGTCGGTTCTTTGTCATAAACCGCAACTCCCGTTTTGAAACAACTGTGTGCCGTTTTGATGTTTCCGTATCCGTGGTCGATTCCTATTACTGTAATTTCATTTGTTGATAAATTCATAATTTAAATTTCCTTCCTTAATTAAAATTTTGACATAAAAAAGCAGCCCGTGATTTTCACGGACTGCTGTGCGGTGCTGTTATCTTGCACCGTGGTCTTTCTTTGGTGTTTTGGGTTTGTTAACTTTGATTTGTTCTTTTTGAGCCTCTTCTAATCGTTTCAGAACGCTTTGTCTTTCAGGTTGTGAAAGATTTTTGTTCCAAACGGGATTGCTGTTTAATCGCTCTGAAATATAGTGTAAACATTCAACCGCTTGTTCAAATTCTATTCTGTCACTTTTTCGCAGTACATACTGATTCTGCATTGTTTTATATGCGGATATTACTGCGTTGTTTGTTTCAGATTTTTTGAAAAAGGTAAATTCGTGTGGCTCTACACCGGGAATACCGTCAAGTCGGTCTTGTTCTTCTTCCATGCGAATATCAATGAGTTTTTTCATAAGTTCATTGTTTCCGTACAACGCTGTAATGCTGGGATGTTGTGACATTACGGCAAGGTCATATATATGCTTTGCAGCTTCAAAGGCACGATGAGGGTCTGATGATTTTCTGACATAAGCTTCTGCTGCAAAAAGTTTATCTATGAATATTCGTTCAATTGTTATAGTCTTTATCTTAAAAGGCTTAACATCGTACATATCTTCAAGAATTCTTTTTTGCTGTTCATTTGCCAAGTCATAAATCATTGCGGAAATTTCTAATTCCGTAACAGGCTCGCTTATAGTGAATGAGTTTGCTTCAATTTTTAACTTGCCGAATCTCTGCAAAGCATCATCGCTGTCATAAGGAACAACCGGGTCATAATGATATACAGATATTACCTCAGAACGATTTGTTCTTCCTTCTTCGGGAGAGCGAGGGAGTGCAGAATACTTTTTTGAAGCTTGCTCCAACCTTTTATCGTTTTGACTTCTGCTGCAATCACGAGTATCGACAGATAAATCTATATCTTCTGAAAAACGATTTGTTGTTTTTAATGCTTTATACAGTGCTGTTCCACCCTTGAAATATGCCTGTAAACCGCTTGATTGTTTATCGGCAAGTTCTTCGAGCATAAGAACAACATAATAGTCTTTTTCAAGAACGTCTAATCTGTATCCCGTTCTTGTGTGTATATCGTCAAGCAGAACTTTAAAAGCATCTTTGCTTGAATGAAGATTCATCATACAGTTACACCTCCGGTCAAAGCAATATGAGCAATTTTAATAATCGTATTATTGTTGTAGTATTTATCAGCGAGAGCAAGAAGCTGACTGTATTGTAAGTTTTGCTTATTCAGATGCTGTGCAAGAATCTCGTATGGATTATCAACATCAATCGGAGCCTTATCCATAAGTTCCACCGCATCAAGAAACTGAAAGTACCGTTTGTTAGTTTGTGTTACCGTTTCTTTAGGCGGGCGAATATACACATCAAGACTTTTGTCGGCTCTTATGCAATCTCTCGCCTTGTTTGTTACAAGCACTCTTTCGTTAGGCATTTGAGTGGTCAATCCCATTTGGTGAAGAACAGTGTATCCCGTTTCATATCCTATATCAGGTATAAGATATTTTTCTCTGATAAGAATTTCTTTATTTATACCTGTCTCTCCGAATGGCGTTTTTACAGCAAGATAATATATGCCTTTTTGATAAAATCTCAAATTTTCAAGTTGCTTTGTATCAATTATCCGTTTAATAGCAACCGAAACAGCGGCATTTGCTTTTTTGATTTCAAAGCTATATTCCTTTGAAAAAGCCTTGGCGATATCAGCAGTATATATAGGATTGCCGGGTATTTGATTTTTCAAATATTTAATTACATATTCGATATATGTCATTTGGTTTCCTCCTTTCGATATATTGTTTGCGATATTTATATGCTTTATACGATATTATTATATCTTTTAAAAGTGAAAATGTCAACAATATTTTAAATGGCATATTAAATACAGCGAGCCGAAATCGTGTCGGCTCGCTGTGATAATTATTATTCGTTATTTGATTTTTCTTTGTTTCTTCTGGCTTCATTTCGTAACCGCTGTCCTTTGAGATGTCCTTCATATCGGCACTCGTCGCAGCAGTACTTTGCATCAGACCTTGTTGCGGTAAATGCTTTACCGCAGTTTCCGCAAGGAATTTCACGGCTTCGTTCTTTTGCGGCTTCCTGTCGGTAATATGTTGCTCTGCAATTCGGATTGCAAAACAACGCATATGAGCGTGTAGTTTCAAAGGTTTCTCCGCAGCATTTACAAGTTATTTCAAAAAGCTGTCCCTTAACACGGGTTCCTTCTTTGAGCTGCTTGTATCTTTCACGGTTTTTAATACGGTGTCTGCGTAGTGTTTCCTGCCGCTTTATTTCTTCGGGTGTCAGTTCGGGTTCAGGTAACTCAAAATGTCCGATGAAATTCAGATAAATCTCAACTTCCTGAGTTCGTTCTCCGTCAATTCTTTCGGGTGCGTGAACAATGATTTTATCAATAAACTCGTTTATCATCATTGTTGTAAGTTCGGAAAAGTCTGTATATTTCTTTGCCAACGCAATAAACTTCTCGGCTCTGTCGGTATCTTCATTGAAAGAGGAAAGCAGTTTATCCGCTTCATCAACAGAGACTTGGAGAGATTTCTGCTCGGCTTCATATTCTGCCATCAGGCTGTCGAAGCGTTCTTCCGATATTTTACCCGTTGCAAAAGATTCATAAAGTTTTTTTATAATATTATCAAGTTCTGCAATTCGCTTGCGTTCCTTGTTCAGTTTTCTTTTGATTTCCTTTGCCGCTTCTGCCTGACGAAGCTGAGAAGCATTTCGTACCTTTTCAATAAATTCATCCTGATTACTGATTGCAAGCGTGCTTATGGTTCGTATGGTGTCGAGAATAAGGGTGCGTAAGTTTTTTGTGGTTATGAAATGACCCTTGCAGGCTTTGTATCTCTTTTGTCGGGAGAGTGTATATGTTGAACAGTCAAAGAAATCTGAAGGGTAGAAGTTGTTTTCTTTACCGCCTCTGGAACGGTGGTTATACATCTTTTCCCCGCAGTCGGCACAGAACACAAGTCCCGTAAGAGGGTTTGCTTCTCCAAAGGTATCAATACGCCTCGGTGTTTTTCTTAACTTCTGTGCAAGCTCCCAAGTTTCTTTATCAACAATAGCTTCGTGTGTGTTTTCAAATATCAGCCAGTTTTCTTCCGGGTTTTTAACGGTGTGTTTATCCTTGTATGAAAGCTTATGATAACGGAAATTAACTGTGTGTCCCATATATTCGGGCTTTGAAATTATCTGACCGACAATAAAGCCGCTCCAGTTATATGGGTTCGGAAATTCTTCTTTGCTTTTCCATAAACCGATTTTTCTTTTGGCAAAATAGACGGCAGGAGTTTCAATCTTATCTTCAAACAGAATCCGGGCGATTTCATAAGGGCCGAACCCGTCAATGGTTAATCTAAAAATTCTGCGGACAACCTCTGCCGCTTCTTCGTCAATCAGCCAGTGATATTTATCGTTCGGGTCTTTCTTGTATCCGTATATTGCACTGTTTGAAGTGGGTTTACCCGATTCACCCTTGACCTTTATAGCTGCACGTTGTTTTTTACTCAAATCCCTCAGATACCATTCATTCATAATATTGAGGAACGGGGCAAATTCATTGCTGTTAAGGTCATCGCTGTCAACATTGTTTGCAACTGCAACAAAGTGAACTCCGTATTGTCTGAACATAACTTCGGTGTAAAAACCCGTTTGCAGATAATCTCTGCCTATTCGTGACATATCCTTAACGATAATGTGAGCAATCTTTCCTGCTTCAACATCGGCAATCAGCCTTTTCCAAGCAGGTCGCTCAAAATTACCGCCCGAATATCCGTCATCCGTATAGTGGATGCAATTATCGTACCCTTGCTGCTCTGCATAGCCTTCGAGGTACTTTTTTTGATTCACAATCGAGTTGCTGTCACCGGTCAACTCGTCATCACGGGAAAGCCTTTCGTACAACGCCGTGATTTTTCCTTCAGTCTGTTTCAATGCCATAGTCAGGCACTCCTTTCAGACTGTCGGCTCATTTGCGGTAATTCCATTATACCACACTTTTCGCCGTTTTCCAGTACTTCATTGCGAACAATTCGTAAAATTTTATCTTCCATAGTTTCGTTACCCGTATCGTTATACACAACCTTCACTTTAAATGTTGTTGCACCGATACGGCGGGTTATATATGAATAATTATTGTCTGCTTTGGTTTTATCCAAATTAAATTTACCTCCTATTGCGATTTTTATTGATATAGAGTATAATGCGGTTAGTTCCGTTTGCTGTAATCTGCTGTCAGATATATCAGCGAATATTATTCAGATGTCTTATTCAAAAGAATTCAGCCTCCGAAAAGCAAAGCTAATCAAAGGCTGATTCGTTGTAGTGTCTTAAATTAATGTGTCTTACGATTGATTGATACAATGGCATCACTTCTCCTTTCTTTGGTATTGAGAGTAATATACAAAACGGCAAAATATATTACCCCCTCACTTATAGGAGAAAATCGGTATGTTTAGCGGAACTGTTTTTATGAATTTACTTTAAACTTTGTTTTAACTTTCTGTTAAGGAGGCGACAAGCGATGATTTCGGAAGATTACGAATATGACGAAAGCCGTATAGCCGAAGATGAATCCGATGATTCAGACGAACAGATACGCCGAAGGCTTGTCGAAGAACAGACCTTGGTGGAAGAGCTTGAAGCGGAGGCGGAAGAAAATCCGTTTGAGGAAGATGAAGAAGAAAGCGAAGAACACGAACGGAAGAAGCTGAAACGGGAAATACAGGCAGAAGCACTTGCACGACTTGAATCGGCTGCGAGAACGGTCAGCGATTTTGAAAACGTTATCGCTTGGTGGGACAGACTTGATGCTAACCGTGAACGCAGGGAACGGTATCACGAATTAAGCAGAAGCGGTGATGACATTCCTTTTGATTACGGTGTTTCAATAAATGAATTGTTCTTTCCCGATACTCTTAACAATGTTTTGGAAAAGCAGCTTCGCAAAGGTGATTTTATTGACGATATGTTTTACTGTCCGTATGACATACATGAGCTGGTAACGGAAGAATACTTATCTAAAATATTTTACGGCTTGAAAGAGGAACAGAAAGAATTGCTGTTCCTGTGTGCGGTGAGGTTATTCAGTTCGGTAAGAATTGCCGCAATAAGGGGACAAACAGACAGAAACATACGCAAAGTCCGTGCGACAATGCTCCGAAAGATAAGGAAAGAAATGTATGCGGCGCTTCTGAAAAAAGAGGATAAAAAGAAAGAAAGTCTGACATTGCTTGAAAAACAGTTTATGAAAGACTATGCGAAAGAATTGGAGAAATGATTATGAAGAAGCTGATAGAAAACGCAAGTTCCGTTTGGGTGAAATACAGCGAATATGAATGGAAGAAAGCAGAAAACGGAAAACTGTATCTGACTCCTACCAAAACAGCAAAGCCTTCGATTTACGACCCGCTAAAGGAATACCGTCAGTTTGTTCTTGAAGCGATAAACATAGGTCGGATGGGTATGAGTAAGAAACCCGATGAAGAGATACAGAACGAGATTAAAGAGTTTGCAACAAAATACGGTTTATTCGGACTTATGACTGCATTGCCCACAACACCTGATTTTATGGAATACAATGCAGTATATTTACCGAAAAATCAATTCATAAAAGAAGAAACAATGTCAACCGAGGATTATCTTGCGATATTCTTTCCGTTTGATGAATTGGATATTATCAAGCGTGGAGTTGAATCAATATGGAATATTGCGAATGACCGTGAAATGATGGCATTGGCTATGACTATGACAGACAAGCCTATGGCGGTCAGTATGAGTTTTCAGAGGGAATATGCAGAGCCTTACGAATGGATGAAACAGCAATTTACAAGCTGGGCATTTACCTATGTCACGAGTATGCTTTATTACGAGGACTATGACAGATTAAATCAAGAAACCCGTATGATAATGCAACAGAGCATTTCAGCATTCGGCGGTAATCCTCCGAAATACCGCATTGCCTTACTTGACAAGCCTACCGTTATATGGGATTTTCATTCGCTTCTGCTTGTAACACAGTTGATGTTCAGCTTTATGCTTACAGATACGGAAAAACCGATACGCTTATGCAAACATTGCACAAAGGCTTTTGTTGCCAACAGAGCCGATGCCGTATTCTGTTCACCGCAATGCAAAAACAAATTCAATGTTTACAGGAGCAGGGCAAAGAACGGCGAGAATGAATAACAAGCGTTTTTACAAATTATGAACATTTCCAAAAAAATATTGACATAAACCTAGGTCGTGCGTATAATAATAGTAGAGAGTAGCAATACTCCACCGAAAAGTGCCCTGCCACTTTGAGAGCAGATCATTTATGAAAAGTGCCCTGCCACTTTGAGAGCAGATCATTTATGTAAGGTGCACCACGACCTTAACTGTGGTCTTTAATGAGCGGAAGGGGCGATTTATTTCGCCTCTTTCTTTTTCAGGAGTCATTGTTATGGATAAACTTAACTTTTATACTGTTGATTTGACATATGTCGATTTGTTAAAATCTGCAGAAACAAGCAAAAGAGGATTTACCCGTGTTCCTAATATGGATTACGGAGAAGAACGAAAGCCAAAGTTTTTGTGCGGTATTGTTCTGAATGTAGGTAACACAGATTATTATGTGCCAGCTACATCATATAAACAGCAGAAACCTGACAACTTTCTGATTTGTAGCGATAACGGACAAGTTGTTGGTTCTTTACGTTTTAATTATATGTTTCCAGTACCCAAAGAACTCCTAACCGAAAGACGAATTGATTCCGAGTCAGATAGAGCATATCGTTCACTATTGGCACAGGAATTGCAGTATTGCAGAAAAAATCAAGAAGATATTTTACATCTCGCCGAACGTACATACAAACGAGTTCTTCTAGGTAAGAATCCCGGATTGGTAGCAAATAGTTGTGATTTTAAGCTTTTGGAAGAAGTTTGCAGTAATTATATATCAGAAAAGTCTGTTTCGCATCAACAAGCAAGTGATGTATACGAAAAGAAACCAAGCGTTCTTGAAAAATTGAACAAAGCAAAACAAGAAATCGCAGCTTCAAGCTCTGCAGCAAAAGCCAAAAAGCCTCACAACCGTGATGCCAGATAACAACAAAAACGCCGTGCTTTATGATTTAAGCACGGCGTTGACTATTTTTTATACTGTATAAACAATTTTGTTTAGAACAATTTCTTCTGCTCGGTTATGTATGTTATTCATACGGCAAACCCATTCCATTTGGTCGGATGCTTTTAATTCTTCCGTAACACCTTCCTGTTTTGCCATTGCATTGCAGAGAAGTTCCATTCTCTCATTACAACATTTGTCCGTTTCGGCAAGGTGTTCGTTTAGTTTGCCGTTCATCACCAATTTTGTATAGATAACATTATGGTGGTTTTTCAAAAATGTCTGACGAATACGCCCGTATTTGCCTATTGGATAGTTTGTTGATTTTGGTAACACAAGGTTGGGGATGAGATAATCTCCGACTCGGCGGTATGTCCCGCCCATTTCTTCAAAATGTGATTTCATAAGTATCAGCTCCTTTTTATGTTGAT